>PGZG01000079.1 GCA_002840115.1 Gammaproteobacteria bacterium HGW-Gammaproteobacteria-14
ATGAGCCCATCAACGAGCAGCCATACAGTGAAGACCAGAATGCAACACTGTCGCTACAACTCGCTGGCATGCTAGAGTTGAGCTTGGAGGAAAGTTATTCCGAAACTCTAGTGCAGCGACAACTGCAAGGTGCCTTGCGCTTCCATCTCAGTCGCTTTTTGCACATCGAACCCTTGCTCTGGTACAGCGATGTAAGCAGTGAGAACCAACGGTTCTGGGTAAAGATCGATCAGCAGCGACGGATGCGCAGCGACGAGCTGCATTATCTGGATCACCCCCTATTTGGTTTGCTGGTACGTATCACACCCTGGCAGCACCCCGAACAGAAAAAAATGAAAGAGATGGAAAGCGCCCTGAAAGCCAAAGAATCTTCTTAATAGAACCTTGAGCGCTGGCAGAGTTTCCAGCACTACACATATTGACCGGCACACCAAGCGGAGGCCCAAGCCCATTGAAAATTATGGCCGCCAAGATGACCCGTAACATCCAGCACTTCACCAATAAAATACAGCCCCGGATGATCATTCGCCATCAGAGTTTTCGAAGACACCGCAGAAGTATTAACGCCGCCTAGTGTTACTTCCGCCGTTCGATACCCTTCTGTACCGGACGGCTTGATGCGCCAGTGATGCAACTGCTGAGCCAGCGATTCCAGCCGCTCATTGTCAAAATACTGCCAGCTTTCCTGCCAGCCATGCTGCTCGCACAACAACTGGGCAAAGCGCTTCGGCAGCCTGCCCGCCAACCAGACTTCCGGGCGGCCATTGGGTTGTCGATCACGCAGTTGTCGTATTTCCGCTTCGCAACTACTCCCCGGCAGCAGATCAATCTTGATCTCATCTCCCGGCTGCCAATAACTGGAGATCTGCAACATTGCCGGGCCCGATAAGCCACGATGAGTAATCAACATAGGCTCACGAAAATAACCACCACGGCACTGCACTGCAACGTCAGCGCTCAACCCCGATAGTGGCGCCAAACCCTCTTTCTGTGCTGGCTGCAACGTAAATGGCACAAGCCCGGCCCGGGTTGGCAGCACATCCAGCCCGAACTGTCGAGCAACCTCATAGCCAAACCCACTAGCGCCTAAAGTTGGGATTGACAGCCCCCCCGCAGCAATAACCAGTGACTCACAACGCATCAAACCAGCACTGGTATGCAATTGATAGCCATTCTGCACGGGCTCAATACGGTCAATAGATATTTTCAGCGATATCTCCGCAGCGGCCCACTCGCACTCCCGCAAAAGCAGATCAAGAATTTCTCGACTGCTATCAACGCAGAACAGCTGACCGGGTGTTTTTTCACACCAGCTCACACCATGCCGCTCAACCAGCTCCAGAAAATGGTGCGGGGTATAACGTTTCAATGCGGAAATACAAAAATGCGGATTGGCAGAAAGAAAATTCTCCGGCGTGGAGTTCAAGTGCGTAAAGTTGCAACGCCCACCACCGGACATCAAGATTTTTTTACCGGCCTTATTGGCATGATCCAGAACGCGCACTCGACGGCCACGATAACCAGCCGTAGCGGCGCACATCAGCCCCGCTGCACCGGCACCGACAACAATCACATCCAGATCGATCAAGCGTCGGCCACCAATGCCGTCAGCGCCTCACACACCTTACCCATACCGGCATGAATCACCGCTTCAATTTCTTCCATGGTAATTTCACGATCGGACTTGCCCGCTCCCGGGTTAACCACCAGAGAAAGCATGGCATACGGCAGCTCCAGCTCACGAGCTAATACCGCCTCAGGCATCCCGGTCATACCAACAATATCGCAACCGTCACTTTCCATGCGACTAATCTCTGCGGCGGTTTCCAGTCGTGGCCCCTGAGTGGCCCCGTAGCAGCCCCCATTAATCGCCTGAGCATCCACCTTGGAGAGAGCCGACAATAATCGCTGACGCAACGACGGGGCAAAAGGCCAGGAAAAATCCACATGCACCACCGGCGCAATACGCTTGTCAAAATAGGTGGTTTCACGACCATAGCTATAATCAATAATCTGATCTGGCACCACAATGGCCGCTGTCGGTGCGCGAGCAGTAATACCGCCCACGGCATTCACCGCAACAATTTCAGAGGCTCCAGCCTGTTTCAGTGCGGCCACGTTGGCGCGGTAATTCACCTGATGCGGCAACAGTACATGAGGGTCACCATGACGGGCCAGAAACAGCACGCGCTTACCTGCCAACTCTCCTTCCACCACCGCCGCTGACGGCTCACCCCATTCGGTGTCAATGTTGTGACGATGGATCACCGTCAAACCGTCCATCCGGGTTAGGCCGGTACCACCAATAAACGCCAGCATAATTACACTCCTTGCGCCGCAAACAGCCCCGGCGCATTACGCCAGTACTCGCGATAATCCATACCACAACCAAACAAATAGGCATCTTCGGCTTCAACACCGGTGTAATCCGCTTTCATCCCCGGCTGTGCCTTGCGATTGTGTACCTTGTCTACCAATACCGCCGTTGCCACGGACGCCGCTCCCTGCTTCTCACAGGCAGCGATAATCGCCAACAGGGTCGAACCGACATCCAGAATGTCATCAACAATAATTACTTCCCGGTTTTTCAATGATGTACCCGGCGTGATAATCCACTCGATTTCCGTCCCTGCTGTTTCACCCCGATAGCGGCTGGCATGGAGATAATCAATCTGTAATGGAAAATCCAGCAGCGGCAACAGTTTCCCCATTAACACCACACCACCATTCATAATCGTCAGTAGCAATGGGTCCCGTTCGGCATAGTCCTGATTAATCTGCTCAGCCATACCAGCAATAGCGGCATCAATTTCCTCTGACGAATATAGCTGCCGGGCATTGGCTCGCACCTCCATCAGATGTTGACGAAATTCGGGGGTCATGGACGACGCTCCTCAGTGAGGGTTTGCAGCATGGCCGCCTCATCAGGATGTCCCTGGGCGGCAAGGTGTAATGTGCGGGTAGGAAAGGCAAACTCGGCACCATGTTTTTCGATAATCGCCATCACTTTGAGCAGCACATCTTCTTTAACTGCATGGAACGGCACCCATTCACTGGTTTTGGTGAAGGCATACACCATGAACTCCAGATGAGAATCCCCATAGCGGTTAAAGTGAACAATAATCGTTTGATCATGCTCAATATCCGGGTGAGCCTTAAGCATGTCCCGGACATCATCACAGATCGCCTTCATCAAATGACCATCACTATAACGGATGCCCAGATTTTCAAAAATCCGGCGATTCGTCATACGCGACGGATTTTCCACAACAATGCTGGCAAACATGGAGTTGGGAATATACAGCGGGCGCTTGTCGAAAGTGCGAATACGAGTCAGACGCCAACCGATATCTTCCACTGTCCCCTCAATCTGCCGATCGGGAGAGCGCACCCAATCACCCACCACAAAGGGTTTATCCAGATAGATCATCATGCCGCCAAAGAAATTGGCCAGCAGATCCTTTGCAGCAAAGCCAATGGCGATACCACCAATGCCGCCAAAAGCCATCACCCCGGAAATTGAATACCCCAACTCCTGCAGGACAATTAAACCCGCCGTAATCATCACCGAAACGCGCAGCAATTTAGCAATCGCCTTGGCCGTGGTTCGATCCATCGGTTTATCCATGCGAGCCGGATCAACAATATTGTGCTCGGTATAACCGATGAAGCGCGTAAAGAACATGGCGATAATAACGATATAAGCCACACTGCGAACCTGTGGCAAATAACCGAATAGCTCAGTTTCTGTTACGCCATGAAGAATATCGGCTGCAAAAGCAAGCCCGATAGTCCAGACAAACAAGCGTACCGGAATACGCGCGGCCTCCAACAGGGCGTCATCCCAGAGAGACTGGGTTTTTTCCACCATATACTCGGCAATATCTATCAGCCGCATCAAAATAAAATTAGTCGCTACCGTAGCAAACACCACCAGAAATACCTGGGTCATCCAGATGCGAGTTTCTGTGGAGTGTTGCAGGTAAGGCTGAAGCCAGTCGAGCATCAGTTTATCTCCCTTATCGGGTATCAGTAATGAGTAATCGGGCTGCGGTTTCCCGAGCGGCAGCCAGGGCGGTCTCAGGCACGTTTACATGACGGGCCCGCATGGTCTGCGCCGATACCACCGGGGTGGCGGCACACTGGGTCAAATAATCCAGCACCTGCCTGGCACCAGCGCGATCATTACATACCAATACCATATCGCAGCCCGCATTCAGGGCCGCAGCGGCACGCTCCGCATAGCTACCGACACCGGCGGCACCTTCCATGGAAAGGTCGTCAGAGAAAATCAAACCCCGATAACCCAGTTCCAGACGCAATATTTGCCGTAGCCACACCGAAGAAAAACCTGCCGGTTGACTATCCACCTGATCATATACGATATGCGCGAGCATCATTCCCGCAAGACGATCTGCCAACTGTATAAACGGCAACATATCCTGAGCGCGAATTTCCTCCAGCGAGCGATGATCGATTGGCAATTCCAGATGTGAATCACCCTGAACAAATCCATGTCCGGGAAAATGTTTCCCCGTGGCCGCCATCCCGGCAGCGGCCATACCATCAACAAAGGCACCGACCAGCGCCACGACCACAGCGGGGTCTGCATGAAAACTGCGATCACCGATCACCGAGCTGGTAGAAAAATCCAGATCCAACACCGGCGCAAAACTGATATCGACGCCATAGGGAATCAACTCCCCCGCCATCAACAAACCTAATTCGCGGGCGGCCTTCAAAGCAGCGGACGGATCACGGTCATGGTAATCACCAAGTACCCGCATGGGTGGCAACCTGGTAAAGCCCTCCCGGAAACGCTGCACTCTTCCGCCTTCCTGATCAACGGCAATAAGAATTTCGGGGTTTTCGCCCCTAATGCTAGTAATCAGCTCTTTCAATTGAGCAGGGCTTTCATAATTACGCGCAAACAGAATCAACGCACCGGTACCCGGGTGTCGCAGCAACTCACGGTCTTCCGCCGTTAGCGACAAGCCGGCAATATCCAGCATCAGCAAGGGCTGCGCAGGCATGGGAATCTCCCGGAAATTATTCAATCAAGACAGGACAACCGACCTTCACAAGGTCGAACAATTCCATAACATCGGCATTGCGCATACGTACGCAGCCATGGGAAAGGGGAACCCCCATGGGCTGGTCATCCGGCGTGCCGTGAATATAGATGAAGCGCCGCATGGAATCCACGCAGGCCAAACGATTACGTCCCGGCTCATTACCGCAAAGCCACAAGATACGAGACAGAATCCAGTCACGCTCGGGGAGGCTGGCGGCCAGCTCCGGAGTCCATATCTCACCAGTAAAGCGTCGGCCAACCAACACGGCACCGGCAGGCAGACCCGCACCAATTCGGGCGCGGATACGGTGACTCCCTCGCGGCGTGCAGCCACTACCCTGCTGTTCTCCAGGACCATTAACCGCAGTGGACACCGAATAGTAGCGCCCAACGCCACCATCACTCAGAAGCCGCAAGGTCTGATCAGCAATGGAAACATGGATAGATGTATTCATAGACATGGCGATCAGGATGCCGATACCGTGGCACGAATACCACCGGCAACAAACGCCAGCAACCGTTCATCAACCTGCTGCGGCGAAACCTCCACACCAAAATCACTGCGGCAAATGGCCCGCAATGGATCCATGCCCGAAAGGGTGAAAATCGTTGCTCCCAGAGCGAAATGAACCCGCCAGAAAACCTCCATGGGAGGCACATCCGGTACCGCCACCGCCAGCAGCCGCAGAAACCGACGAAAAACATCACCGTAATGTTCACGAAAGAAGCGCCGCAAATGCCCCTGCGCCTGACTATAGGCAAGGCCGCTGAGACGGAAAAAGATTGCCACTCGCTGCGGCTCACCTCGCTGAACCGCCAAGGCACTCTTTGACAGGGTTGCTAACAAACGCTCCAGAGAAATCTCTGCAGGATGCGCCTCCAGCTCACTCATCATGTTATCCAGATGAGCGCAAAACGGCTTGAGGAAGCGCTCGAAGACAGCCTGAATCAGGGACTCCTTGGAACCGAAGTGATAATTAACCGCTGCCAGATTAACCCCGGCCTTACTGGTGATGGCCCGTAAACTGGTCTCCGCAAAGCCCTTCTGCGCGAACAGCACCTCGGCGGTGTCCAGTATTCGATCCACCGTTCCTGCCTGTGCCATGGAGCCTCCCGAAACAAACGTTTGAAACGTATGTTAGTCGCCCCTCGAAGAAGCATCAATCCTGCTCAGGGCACCACCTGACCAATCTGCCATGCCTGTGGCATCATGGCGATATACTGCAAGAAGACGAGCACATATCTGACGATGCGAGCCCTACTCTGGCTATTGCTTTTCCCTTTAATGGCCATTGCCCATCCGGGCGGTCTGGATGCTCAGGGCGGTCATAGAGACCGGCAGGGCGGCCAGTATCATTGTCACCGCGACCCCTGCCTGAGTAATCAGGTACTTCAACAGCAGGCCATCGACGAAGCGGAACAAGAAAACCGTTCGTTCTCCACCCTCTACGACCGGCGTGAATGGCCGCACTGGCTGGACCTCAGTGGCAACTGCCGCGATGCTCGCGCTGAAATTCTGATCGAAACCAGTCGTATTTCTGTGGACTTCCACGATGCGCGAAAGTGCGTGGTGGACCGCGGTGAGTGGATTGACCCTTATAGCGGTGAACGGGTGTTTGATGCCTCCGAGCTTGATATCGACCATCTGGTGCCCCTAAAACACGCCCATGGTCACGGAGGACATAACTGGCCAACATCCCGACGCCGGGACTTTGCCAACGATCCCAGCAACTTGCTACCGGTGAAAGCCAGCCTTAACCGCAGCAAAGGCTCATCGAGCCCTGATCAATGGCTCCCACCCAATAAAGATTACTGGTGTGAATATGGTCGGCGCTGGTCCAGCGTTAAAAGCCATTATCAATTGATGGTCACGCCGCCGGAGCAAGCCACGCTGGAACAACTTGCCAGCCACTGCCCGCCCAGCAAGGATATCGTCCAACACTAACGACACACTTCAGGACGGGTTAGTCCGTGCCATATTGATCAAACGTTAGCAGGAAGGTTATCGCGCAGATCCTCTTCTGGCAGGCTGCAGAAATTCTGATACACAATATCGAAGGCTTCCGTCACAGAATCTGTCACCCGGAATAACTCCATATCATCTTCACCAATACAGCCTTCTGCTTGCATGGTGCCACGCATCCATTGCACCAACCCGCCCCAAAACGATGAACCAATAAGCACGATAGGAAATGCTCGTGTCTTGCCGGTCTGCACCAGAGTCAACGCTTCAAACAATTCATCCATGGTTCCGTAACCACCCGGAAATACCACGAACCCCATGGCATGTTTGACGAACATTAATTTGCGAACAAAGAAATAGCGGAAGTCGAGGCTCATATCCTGAAAACGGTTAGCGTCCTGCTCATGGGGAAGCTTGATATTGAGACCAATTGAGCAACTATCGGTGGCGAATGCTCCCTCATTGGCGCCTTCCATAATCCCGGGGCCGCCTCCGGTCAGTACATTAAGACCAACCTCGCCAAAACGACGAGCCAGCTCCCGTGCCTGCTGATAGTATGGCGACGTCGGTCCCAGTCGTGCACTTCCATAAATAGTCACCGACGGTCCGATCGTTGCCAAATGCTCAATACCGTCCACCAACTCTGACTGAATACGCAAAACTCGCCAAGCCTCTCGGCTTCTACGCTGATCCATTTACCACTCCTCCATCAGAGTCGTCGCATCCTGAAGCAAAACCTGGACACGCTGGCAGCATTGCTCAAGGCGCTCAAGGTCACCATGAGCAAGAATCGCATAAGGATCTTCTGCAGCCATCGCTAAACTGTTCTCCGCAGGTGCCTGAGGACGGCGAGCCATACCACTGGCAGCAAACAGGCCAAGGGCTTCCTGCTCCAGCCAGAACATTACGTCATTACGATCACTGCGTGCCTGCGACAACAACTGCAACTCCGGGGAATCAACTCCGGCGGATGTGGCCGCCATTTCAATATCCGCCAAACTGATTTTCGGCGCCGACAATAGCTCTGGCTGCCCTTTCAGCGCCTGTCGAGCCAAACCGACAACCGCACTATACAGATGAAAAATGACTGCACCCCGTAACGCCAGCAACTCTCCGCGAGGAGAGCCTTTAGCCGTACCGGCCTGCAACTGTCGCAACATCCACTGCCCGAACCAAAGGCGCTCGCGCAACCCACTCACCTGACTATCGCGCACCATTCGCGACATAATGACCCCAACATCACTGAGCGTAATAAAGGGGCCAAACCCAGGTTCAAGCCCCATGGAGTACTACCGAAAATGCTCTAACTGTTCTTTCATCAGCGGCTATTCTTTCT
>PGZG01000080.1 GCA_002840115.1 Gammaproteobacteria bacterium HGW-Gammaproteobacteria-14
GCCAGCATAGCCGCTCCTGCGTGCTGGTGGCGGAGCAGGATGGCGCCATGCAGCGGGATTACTGGTATGACGGCCGACGGGATCCCTCCCGATTGTTGTCCGCCGAGCAGATTGGCGAGGAAGCGCGCCGCCGTACTTTGGCGCGGCTGGGCGGGCGTAGCCCCGCCACCGGTGATATGCCGGTGCTGTTTTCGCCGCGTACGGCGGCCGGACTGCTTGGCCATCTGGTTTCCGGTATCAGTGGTGGCGCCTTGTATCGTAATGCGTCTTTTCTGAAGGGTGCGGTGGGTGAATCCTTGTTCCCGTCCTGGGTTCGTATCCATGAGCAGCCCTTGTTGCCAGGTATGAGTGGTTCCGCTGCCTGGGATCATGATGGCCTGCCAACCCGCGCCCAGAATTTTATTCAGGATGGTGTGTTGCAGCAGTATGCGCTGGGTCTGTATGCGTCCCGTCGGTTAGAGATGGCGCCAACGGGTAATGGCGGGGGTATTCGTAATTTGACCATCGATAGTAGCGGTGAAGATGAAGCGGCGTTACTGAAAAAAATGAACAACGGCATTCTTATCACTGAGGTGATGGGACCGGGTGTGAATATTGTCACTGGCGATTACAGTCGGGGCGCAAGTGGTTTTCTGGTGGAAAATGGGGAAATTACTGCGCCGCTGGAGGAGTTCACCATTGCCGGTCATTTGCGGGAAATGTTTGCCAACGTGTTGGCCGCGGGCAGTGATATTGATGATCGCGGTAATATTCACTGCGGATCGTTGCTGGTTGGCAAAATGCGTGTTGCGGGGGCGGGTTAAGCGTGTGGTGAGGGTTACTCGTCTTCGTCAAAGCGGCGTGCAAACAGGGCTTCCAGTTCGCTCAGTGCTAGCGCCGCTTCTGGCCCCTCGGCTTCCACTTCCACGGTGCTGCCCTTGCCCGCTGCAAGCATCAGCAACGCCATAATATTGCGGCCATCCACTTCGCGGCCATCCATGCGCAGACGGATGGCAGCATCGTGTCGGGATGCCACGGCAACCACCTTGGCGGCGGCCCGGGCATGCAATCCGAGTTTATTGATAATCGACAGTTGCTGCGTTGGCATTAGCGTTGCAGCTCCAGGTGTCGCCGCTGAACCTCAATGCCGATTTTCGCCAGATGATGCACCAGCGCTTCTACCATATAGACCGAACGATGCTGGCCGCCAGTGCAGCCAATTGCCACGGTCATATAGCTGCGATCATTTTTTTCATACAACGGCAGCCATTCGCGCAGAAAGCGGCTGATGTCATCAAGCATGCGAGCGCTTTCACTTTGCTGATCCAGATATTGTTGAACCGGCATATCCAGACCGGTCATTTCTCGCAGCTCCGGGTGCCAGTAAGGGTTGGGTAATACCCGCACATCAAATACCAGGTCGGCGTCGTGGGGAACACCACGCTTGTAGGCAAAGGACTCCACTAGAACGGATAGTTTTTCCCGGCGCTTGGCAACGCGATCGCGGACCATATCGCGCAGGGTATGTACATCCAGCAGGCTGGTATCAACCACCAGGTCGGCGCTGGCACGAATCGTGGACAGTAATTCAGCCTCACGGTCGATGGCCTCCACCAGCGACAAATTATCATTGCTCAAGGGGTGTTTGCGGCGGGTTGCTGAAAAGCGTTTCAGCAGGGTGTTGTCATCGGCGTCGAGAAACACCACCTCGCATTCCATGCCAACGTCACGAACCTGTTCGAGAATGGTCGTAAAATCTTTTAGCTGATGGGGCAGGTTGCGGGCATCAATGCCTACCGCAATGCGGTCAACATAATGTTCTTCCCGCTTCAGCTGTTCGGTCAGCGTGGGTAGTAGTCCTAGTGGCAGGTTATCGACGCAATAATGACCGAGATCCTCCAGCGCTTGTAGCGCGGTGGTTTTCCCGGAACCAGAACGACCACTGAGGATAACCAGCTTCATGAGGCGAGTTGCAGCTCCTCTTCGGAACTGGTGGCGTGTTTGAACAGCTCTTCAGAAGAGCCCGCATCGCGAAGCCGTTGCCGGAAAGCCGGCTCATTAAACAGGGCGGCAAGATGGCTCAGGGTTTTCAGGTGTTGCTCCGGGTTGTTTTCCGGCACGAGTAATACAAACACCAAGTCCACGGGCTTGTTATCAATGCTTTCAAAATCGATGGCCTGATCAAGGCGGATCAGCAATCCCACCGGGCTAGTGCAGCCCGCCAGTCGACAGTGTGGAATGGCGATGCCCTCGCCGATACCGGTGCTGCCGAGTCGTTCACGGGCGATCAGGGCATCAAAAATCTGCTGCTCTGAAGCATCGGCGCAGCTGGTTGCTGCCAACTGCGCCGCCTGGTCGATAAGTCTCTTTTTGCTGACACCGGAGACTCCGAAATGGGTGCGTTCCGGTGCCAGTAATTCGCGTACTCTCATGAGGCTAGGTCAGTGTCCATGTTGGCGGCTGACGGACTTTTCCTTGTGCTTCAGGATCTGTCGGTCGAGCTTGTCGGTGAGAAGATCAATTGCGGCATACATATCCGCTGCCTCTGCGGTGGCGAAGAGCTCGCCGCCGGTAATTCGAATGGTGGATTCTGCCTTATGGGTTTTCGGTTCCGGGGACAGAATGACCTGAATACTGGTGATGTTGTCGAAATGGCGTTCCAGGCGGGTGAACTTCTCGTTGACGTAGTCGCGTAGCGCGTCGGTAACGTCCAGATGATGACCACTGATATTGATTTGCATAGCGGGCTCCTGTTCCTGCCGTAGTTTTGGCCGGTCTCCAGTTAAACCAGACGTTTGCGTTCACTGGAGGCCGGTATGCGCATCGCCTCTCGGTACTTGGCGACGGTCCGTCGCGCCACTTGAATGCCCTGTTCGTTGAGCAGGTCCGCCAGCTTGTTGTCGCTGAGCGGTTTTCGGGCATCCTCGGCCGCGACCAGCTTCTTGATAATGGCACGAATAGCCGTGCTTGAACATTCACCGCCGCCGTCTGTGCCCACATGGCTGGAAAAAAAGTATTTCAGCTCGAATACGCCCTTGGGGGTGTGCATGTATTTCTGACTGGTAACCCGTGAAATGGTGGACTCATGCATGCCCACGGCCTCGGCAATATCAGCCAGTACCAGCGGTTTCATGGCTTCCTCGCCGTATTCGAAGTAGCCCTGTTGCACCTCAACAATTCGGGTGGCCACCTTGAGCAGGGTTTCGTTACGGCTTTGCAGGCTTTTCAGGAACCACTTGGCCTCCTGCAGTTGGCCGCGCAGATAGCTGCCATCTTCTTCCCGGCGGGTGGTCTGAATCATGCCCGCATACAGGTCATTAATACGGACCTTGGGCATGGAGTCCGGATTGAGTTCCACCAGCCAGCGTTTGCCGCGTTTCGATACCAGGACATCCGGCACCACGTATTCCGGGGCGCTGCTGGACAATGCCTCGCCGGGCAGGGGGTTCATGGCCCGTAGTAGCCGCACCACATCGCCTATTTGCTCTTCGGTAAGGCCCATTTTCCTGCGCAGGCCATCAAGATCCCGCGCTTCCAGCAATGACAGGTGCTGGCTGACCAGCTGCAAGGCCTGACGTTTCCAGGGCACCTCATCGTCGAGCATATTCAGCTGAATGGTCAGGCACTCGGCGAGATCGCGGGCAAATACGCCGGGTGGATCAAAGTGCTGCAACAGGTGCAGCACGGCGATGATTTCATCGTCTTCCGGAAACAGCGGGTCGTCTGGTTGTAGTTTTTGTTGACGTACCGCGTCGGCGATATCGGAGAGCGGCGAAGCAACATAGCCACGCTCATCCAGCGCATCAATCAGTGCCTCGGCGATGGCCCGGTCCGGATCCCCCATATGGGTCAGATTTAATTGCCATTGCAGGTGTTCCTGCAGGCTTTCCGGAGCGGTGCTACGGGCCTCCCAGCTGTCGCCCTCTTCGTCCAGACCGGTTCCGGCGCCTGCGCTGCTGCCGGGATAGTGTTCGTCCCAGTCGGTGTCAACGCGCAGGTCTTCCTTGAAATTATCGGTCGCGTCGAGATCCAGTTCTGCCTGATCGTCGTTCTCGTTTTCCGTGGAGCTTGAGGCTAACTCCGGGGCGCTTTCGCTATCCTCATCCAGCTCCAGCAACGGGTTGCTTTCGATGGTGTTCTGGATTTCCTGGCGCAAATCGAGCGCAGACAGCTGCAGCAGGCGAATAGCCTGTTGCAGTTGAGGGGTCATTTTCAGCTGTTGTCCCAGCTGAATATGTAGTCCCTGCTTCATGGGGTAACCGAGGGATAAGGCGTTGTCATGGTGCCAGTTTAGCAGCAAGGCAATTTTCGTGCCTATTCTTGCGGACAGGGGAATACTGTAGTAGAGGTCAGAAAGAATCCTGACCCCCACATGGCCTATAGCCGGAAGTCGGCGCCCAGATAGACGTCACGGACTTGCTGGTTGGACAGCACGGTATCGGCGTCCCCGGCAGCGATAATGTGGCCGCTGGAAACAATATAGGCGGTATCACAAATATCCAGAGTTTCACGTACATTGTGATCGGTAATCAGTACGCCGATGCCCCGCTCTTTCAGATGGCGAACAATGCCCTTGATATCGTTAACGGAAATTGGGTCAACTCCGGCGAATGGCTCGTCGAGCAGCATAAAAGCTGGTTCGCTGGCCAGGCCTCGGGCAATTTCTGCACGTCGCCGTTCACCGCCGGAGAGGCTCATGCCCAGGTTGTCGCGAATATGGGTGATGTGAAACTCCTGCAACAGCTGTTCCATCCGTTCCCGGCGGTCTGCTGCGGATAGTTCCGGGCGAGTTTCCAGAATGGCCATAATATTTTCCGCCACGGTAAGGCGCCGGAAAATGCTCGCCTCCTGGGGCAGGTAACCAATGCCACGACGGGCACGGCCATGCATCGGCAGGCGAGTAATATCCTGGCCATTAATGGTGATGCTGCCGGAATCCGCATTAACCAGCCCGACAATCATATAAAAACAGGTGGTTTTGCCGGCCCCGTTAGGGCCCAGCAGGCCGACCACGGAGCCCGCATGGACCTCCACGGATACGTCTTCAATGACCCGTCGGCCCTTATAACTTTTGGCCAGATTTTGCGCCTGCAGAATGCTCATTACGGGTTTGCTCCGTCGTCCGCTGGAATCACCATGCGGATGCGACCATCGTCGCTACCGCCGCGGGCGATAATGCGTTTGCTGTCGAGTTCATATTCCAGTTCGGCGCCTTCGAAAATACGTCCCTGATGGCGTACCAGTGCATTACCGGAAAGGTAGATGCGCTGGCTGGCAACGTCGTAAAGCAGGGACTCTGCCCGGGCGCTGATATCGTCCACGTCTTCCATGATCACCGGTTTGCCATTGGCTTCAATACGATAGGGTTTTTTGTCGCGCAGGGTAATCAGGATGCGGTCGGCCTTGACCAGTCGTTCGCCCTGATTCATCTCCACGTTGCCTTCGTAAAGACCGGTGCCTTCTACTTGGTTCATGGTGGCGCTTTCTGCGCGTACCACAATCGGGTTTTCCGCGCCGTTGCTGGTCGTGACCCAGCCTAGTCCAGCCAGCGCGATGAGCATCAATCCTGGAGCGTTGAGTGGTTTAGCCAGCATCCGGGACATAGGTGGTCTCCACTCCGTTTCGCATTATCAGAACCCCATCTTCCAGACTGGCCTCAAGGAAGCCGGCGCGGGTTTCGCCGCCCCGATGAAGGATATGGACATCCGCCGGGACAGTCAGTTGCTGGCTGCGCACATGATAACGGAGGAGAGCGGTGGAAAGTTGCAGTTCTTCATCGCCTTCGAGTCGTACTTCGACGTCGCCGGACAGCTCCAGCATACGGTTTTCAACCTGTATTTCACCGCGGTCTGCCCGGATGCGCCAAATCTGGTCACCGTTATGGGGTTCCACAATGGGGCGTTCAAGTAGTGAATAACCGGCCCGCTCGCGGTGCTCAATAGTGTCGGCGGACAGGCGGTATTGCAGCTCACCGTTAACATCGAAGGCGCGCAAGTCCGCCTTGGTGAGAATGATGTCCGGTGTGGCATCGCTTTCCGCTACCGGGGCGTCCCGCACATGGTCCAGTTCATTGAGCACCATTAGCGCCAGCATGGCGATAATCGCCATCACCGCGAGACTGAAAAAGCCCTGACGCATTATTGGCTGGCCTCGGTGTCGGTGGCGTCATGCAATAGTCCACGAGCGCCTAACAGATAATCGCAGATATTGCGTACCGCACCTTCGCCGCCCTTTTGGCGACACAGGAAGTCCGCTTCGCGCTGCGCCAGTGGGTGGCCATTCGGCACGGAAAAGCGCAGTGCTGCGATTTGCATGGCGGAAACATCCGGCAGGTCATCCCCGGCGTAACCACAGGTGTCGAGACCCATGCCAAGCTCCGCCGCCAATGCGCTAAGGGCCGCGCCTTTGTCTTCGCGTCCCTGAATCACATGGGCAATGCCCAGTTCTGCGGCCCGTTTGCTAACCATATCGGAGCGGCGGCCGGTAATCAGGGCTACGGTGATGCCGGCGGCGGCAATCATTTTCAGGCCATGACCATCGAGGGTATGAAACACTTTCAGTTGTTCGCCATCGGCGCCGTAATAAAGACGGCCATCGGTGAGCACGCCGTCGACATCAAAGGCCATTAATGTCAGCCGTCGAGCTTTGGCCCGCAGTGACATGGCCGACACCGAGGTGTCGGTTTGTGGCAGTAACCACCAGCTCATCAGACCACTCCTGCGCGCAGCATGTCGTGCATATTCAAAGCGCCCACGGCCCGTTGTTGCGCATCGCAGACAATCAACCCGTTAATTTTTCGGCTTTCCATGATTTGCAAAGCCTCCGCCGCCAGATGCCCTGGTGCAATAGTGATTGGCGTATGGTTCATCACCTCGGCAATCGCCGTGGTGCGAACGTCAAAATCCTTATCCAGCAAGCGGCGCAGATCGCCGTCGGTAAATACCCCGACAAGGCGGCCTTCGGCATCGCAAACGGTGGTCATTCCCAGGCCCTTGCGGGTCATTTCCAGCAGGGCCTCGGTCAGTTTTACCGTATCGCGGACCGAGGGCAGGCGCTCGCCGCTGTGCATCACATCATTGACCGTCAGCAGCAGGCGGCGGCCCAAGCTGCCGCCGGGGTGGGACAGGGCAAAATCTTCGGCGGTAAAGCCGCGAGCTTCAAGCAGCGCAATGGCTAGCGCATCGCCCATGGCTAGCGCCGCCGTGGTGCTGGAGGTGGGTGCCAGATTGAGCGGACAGGCTTCTTCGCTGATAGCCACATTAAGGTGTACATCGGACAGCCGCGCCAGAGTGGACTCCGGGCGGCCGGTCATGCTGATCAGGGTGGCGCCCTTGCGCTTGATCACCGGAATAATGGTGAGCACCTCGGCGGTTTCCCCGGAGTTGGAGAGCGCCAATACCGCATCGGCGGCGGTGATCATACCGAGGTCGCCATGGGAAGCCTCCGCCGGATGCACAAAAAAGGACGGAGTACCGGTGCTGGCAAGGGTGGCGGCAATCTTGTTGGCGACATGCCCGGACTTGCCCATGCCGGTGACAATAACCCGGCCAGAGCAGGCCAGCAGGCGCTCGCAGGCTGCATTAAAGCTGCTGTCCACGGCATCGACCAGCGACAGGAGGGCGCGCGATTCAATCTCCAGCACCCGCCGTGCGGTGGCAATATAGTCCTTGCTCAATTGACATCTCCTCGACCAGATGGCGGCGATTATACATGGCCGACGGGTTGAGGTTGCCAGCGATTGAACCTTGCGGTGGATACGTATTCAAATTGACAGTGTCGGTTAGGCCCGCTTTGATAGCCCCCTTGTGTCCCGTCTGATCCGGGAATGCTTTTGTAATGGAGATCTGTTGATGACGGTAATAACCCGATTGTTTGCCACGGCGCTACTCGCCACGGTATTGGCGCCACTGGCGCAGGCCTCGGCCAGCGATCCCCACTCAGTGATTCAAGTGGCCATTGAGCGCATGACCCAGCGTATTGAACAGGATCGCGCCCGTCTGACTGCGGAGCCCGGCTATGCGCGCCAGGTGGTGAACGAGGAGCTTGACGGGCTGGTGGATTTTCGCCGCATTACCCAGTTGGTGATGGGGCAATACTTCGGTCCGTCGTCGCGGGAACAGAAGATGCGCTTCCTGGAAGTATTCCGGGCCAGTCTGGTGAACACCTATGCCTCTGGTCTGACTCTCTATGAGGGGCAAGAGGTGCGGGTGCTGCCCGCCGCCAGCGGTGATATCGTCGATGGTCGGGCCCGGGTGCGCACCGAGATTCGCACCAATACTGGCAGCGTGGTGCCGGTATTCTTCAGTCTCTACCAGAATCGGGAAGGTGTCTGGATGGTGGAGAATGTGATCGTTAACGGTCTGAATCTGGGCCGTACCTTCCGTACCCA
>PGZG01000081.1 GCA_002840115.1 Gammaproteobacteria bacterium HGW-Gammaproteobacteria-14
ATTCTTTCTTTGCCGCTGCTTTTTTGGATGGTGCTTTTTTTCTGGCCGCAGCTTTTTTCTTTGCCGCTACTTTTTTCTTCGCTGCCGGCTTCTTGGCGACAGCCTTTTTCTTAGGCGCAGCGGTTTTGTCCTTTACCTCACCTTCCTCAACCCAGCGACCATCTCGCCAAAAGGCATACCAGCCTGTTGGTTTGCCTTCCACTTCAGACTGGACATATTGCTCACGGGTTTTTCGGCTAAAGCGCAACAACGATGGATTTCCTGCCGGATCCTGTGACGGCGCATCCGCCAAATAACGGTGCTTCTCGTCAAGCTTATCGCGAACAGTCTGCAACTCACTGACCAAGGGTGCCCGGGTCTCCCTGTTACGCGGGAATTTGCTCGCTGCCAAAAACAGGCCCGAGGCGCCATCACGGAGCAGGTAAAAATCATCTACTTTCTCGCAGCGCAAATGTTCCATCGGAACCGGGTCCGCACGGGGCGGCGCAGGCTCACCATTACGCAGCAACTTGCGAGTATTGCCGCACGCCTCGTTGGTGCATTTGAAAAACTTCCCGAAACGGCCTGTGCGTAGTTGCATTTCGCTGTTGCACTTTTCACATTCCAGAACCGGGCCTTCATACCCCTTGATACGAAACTCTCCGGTTTCAATCACATAACCATCACAGTCTGGATTGTTACCGCACACATGGAGCTTGCGCCCCTCATCCATCAAATAACCATCCATGGCGGTGCCACATTTCGGACAACGCCTTTTCAAACGCTGAGCGATAGCATCGGCTTCATCTTCATCCTCAACAACCTTAACCGCCTCTTCGCCAGGCAGCAGGTTGACGGTTGCCGTACAGCGCTCTTTGGGTGGCAAGCTATAACCGGAACAGCCAAGGAAAACACCTGTGGAGCCGGTACGAATCTGCATTGGACGGCTGCACACATGGCAGGCGATATCGGTCTCCGTCGGCAGATTGGCTCGCATTCCTCCACTGGCCTGCTTGCCGGCACCATCACCCTGCGCGGCTTCAAGACGACCACTGAAGTCCTGATAAAAATCATCCAGCACGTCACGCCACTTGAGCTCACCGGAGGCCACCTGATCGAGGGTCTCCTCCATCCGCGCGGTAAAACTGTAATCCATCAGATTCGGAAAACATTCAGCCAGCCGGTCGGTAACAATGTCGCCCATCTTTTCAGCAAAAAACCGGCGGTTCTCGGTTTTCACATAACCACGGTCCTGAATCGTGGAGATGATTGCCGCATAGGTGGACGGTCGGCCAATTCCTCTTTTTTCCAGTTCTTTAACGAGACTGGCTTCCGAGTAACGTGCCGGCGGCTTGGTAAAGTGCTGGATGGCTTCAACCTGCTGAATAGGCAGAATATCGCCCTTCTCCATGGGAGGAAGCTCGGTATCTTCTGCACTTTTACGAGACATCGGTGGCAACATACGGGTCCAGCCATCGAACTTGAGAATACGCCCGCGCACCTTAAGCTCATATTCACCAGCAGAAGCCGTTACCGTGGTGCCAAGATATTCCGCCGGGGGCATCTGGCAGGCAATAAACTGACGACGAATCAGGTCATACAAACGCCGCGCATCTTTTTCCATATCACTCAAGGACTCCGCATCGCGACCAACGTCGGAAGGACGGATCGCTTCGTGGGCTTCCTGAGCACCATCGCGGCTGGAATAGGAAATGGGTTTTTCGGGCAAATACTGCTCGCCGAGTTTTTTACCGATCCAGACACGGCAGGCTTCTACCGCATCCGCACTAAGGTTGGTGGAGTCCGTTCGCATATAGGTGATGTGACCACCTTCATACAAACGCTGTGCCAGCATCATGGTTTTCTTGACACCAAAGCCCAGCCGGGTACTGGCGGCTTGCTGCAGAGTGGAGGTAATAAATGGCGCAGAAGGTTTCGAGCGCGTTGGCTTGTCTTCACGATCGACAATTTTCAACTGCCCGGCTTCACGCAAAGCCTTCTCATGGCGGCGCGCTTGCTCTTCATTGACCGGCTTGAATGCATCACCGGCATGACGATGCACCTGCAGGCGGATCGGAGCAGACGCCTTCAAGGTGCCATCAGCGAAAAGCTCCCAGTATTCATCGGGGATAAACGCACGAATTTCCCGCTCACGCTCCACCACCAACTCAACGGCAACAGACTGCACCCGCCCCGCAGACAGCCCTCGGGCAATCTTGTCCCAAAGCAGTGGCGACACCATAAAGCCCACCACCCGATCGAGAAAACGACGGGCCTGCTGGGCTTCCACCCGATGCATATCCAGCTTGCCGGGCTTCTGGAAAGCCTCTTGAATCGCTTTCTTGGTGATTTCATTAAACACCACCCGGTCAAAACGCTGATCATCGCCGCCAATCACTTCCTTCAGGTGCCATGCAATGGCCTCCCCTTCACGGTCAAGGTCAGTCGCGAGATAGATACGCTCAGCCTTGCTGGCCAACCGCTTCAGCTCGTCGATAACCTTTTCTTTACCTGGCAGAATTTCATAGCGCGCCTTCCAGCCATGGTCCGGGTCCACCCCCATACGAGCGACCAGCTGCTCCCGAGCCTTGCGCTTCTTATGCAGCACCCGCTCCTCCGGCGGCAACGACCGGGTAATGGCCGCCTCTCGGGTACGGTCTGCCGTTGAGGTCTTGGCAGTGCCGCCAACAGGCAGATCGCGCACGTGGCCTACACTCGACTTGACGATAAAATCGTCCCCGAGGTAGCGATTAATGGTGCGCGCCTTGGCGGGCGACTCAACAATTACCAGATTCTTAGCCATCGTTAGCGAAACCTGTCCGGGCTGTGGGCCATGAAAACGGCCGCCTATTTAGGCGGAGCAAAGGAGGTTGGTCAAGGAAATGCCTTAACCGCCCCTTTTTTAGTAGTAATCGGAATGAGGGGGAAAGAGCAACCCCCCCTTTCCGCCAGCGTGATTTGTCAGGCGTGAAAGACAGGTCCACAATCAGGCCACGCAGCCAGTACTGGCGGTGCTGCTCACCACATCCACGCACGGGAGGACTGAATATGGATAACGGGTACCACACCCTGCTGGTAGCCATCGACTGTAGCGACGACTCCGCACGACTGCTGACACGGGCGACGGCGGTGGCGGCCAACGACGCCCAGCTGCACTTGATCCACGTCATTGAACCGCTGGCGCTGGCCTATGGCGCGGACATACCTATGGACGTCTCCGATCTGCAGAGTGGCCTGATGGATCAGGCGCGCAAAGCTGCCCTGCGCCACGCGCAGGCCTTTTCCGTGCCCGCCGAACGAGTTCACGTGGAGCTAGGCTCCATTGAAAAAACCATCCGCGAAAAAGCAGATCAGATCGCTGCAGACCTTATTGTTGTGGGCAGCCATACCCGAACCGGTCTTGCGTTGCTGCTGGGATCCACCGCCAAAGGCCTGGTTCCCGGAGCCCATTGTGATGTGCTTGCCGTAAAGATCGCTGCTTCTTGAGGCCACATCCCAACCAGCAATAAAGGCGCCGTTCAGGCGCCTTTATTGACCTTATGTGTTCAACACCACACATGAATCAAGTGGTCTGCATATTGCTCTTAACAGGCTGCACCGATTCATTCCACAGGCACAGAATATCCGCCAATTTATGGGCCTGCTCGTACAATGCTGTCAGCTCATCGGCGGTTCCCTTGGCACCGGTAAAAATAGGCACGGTCCTTAATTTGGGAATCAGTTCATGTTGTGGGCTTTGCATTTTATTTACTTCAAGCGTCCAGCGAATGTTGTGAACCAACATTCGATAAAAGGCTAGCTTGGTTTCCAGAGTCAGGTAGTTAAAATCGACAATATCACTGAAATCTGCGTAATTAAGCCGGGCAACAATTGCCTCCCGAGCGGAGTCATCGACACGAATCGTCGCACTACGTGGCGTACCTCGAATCATGGCCAGGGCGCCAAATACCTCTCCGGGAGAAATATAATTCAGCACCTGACTACCACCGCCGTTGGAGCCCATGACTGCCAGCTGCCCCTTAAGCAAAAAATAAAGATAGGTGTCAGTGTCACCAACGTGAATCACCTCTTCGCCAGGTGATGCCTGCATGATGTCCGAGCATTCCAGCAGCCGGGAAAATTGGGCTTCACTGTCACGGAGCACCTCATTAAAAAAAGGAATGCCGGAAAGTAGCCGCTGAATGCGCTCGAGCGGATATTCCGCCCGGTTAATCTGTTCCATGCCGAAAGCTCTCCTGATGCCGTATGCGATGCAGGCACCAATGCTAGGCACTTGGCCGCCGCAGGGCAACGCGTGAATGAAAATGTTGCCAATCTGGCCATCCAACACTGGCCATGAGAACAGTGTGCGTGCTAGCATCTCCGAGTCAATTCGCCAAAGGAAGCGATTATGAGCGAGGCCCTGACCAGCCGACAACGTGCCGTACTGGAGTGCATCCGCCAGCACCTTCAAGATACGGGAATGGCCCCCACCCGGGCAGAAATTGCCGATCTCATGGGATTCCAATCCAAGAATGCGGCATCTGACCACCTGCGCGCCCTTGAGCGCAAAGGTTACATTCGCATCCACAATGACCGCTCCCGTGGCATTCAGATGTTGGACGCCGCCAACTGGTCGGATGACGAAATGCCACTAGTAGGCATGGTTGCCGCAGGCCTTCCCATCGAAGCGGTGGAAAATGTCGAACGCACCGTACCGGTCCCCCAGGGTCTGTTCCATCAACGACCGACTTACCTGCTCCGGGTTCAGGGTGATAGCATGAAAGACGCTGGCATTCTGGATGGCGACCTGATTGCCGTGCGGAAGACCAATATGGCACGATCAGGGCAGATCGTAGTCGCCCGGATTGACGAAGACGTCACCGTTAAAACCCTGAAAATCAACAAGTCGAGTATTCTGTTGATGCCCGCCAATGACGCCTTCGAGCCCATTCGGGTTGCCCCCGACCAATTGATTATCGAAGGCATTGTCGTAGGACTGATTCGTGATGTTGATCCACGTTAATAAGATATTTCATGCACTGTGGTTGCTGATGCTATGCGGCGGCGCTGCTGCTGGATCACTGCCTGACTGCCCGAACACACCCAATTGTGTGAGCAGTCAGGCTTCCGACCCAGCCCGCATGGTTGACCCTCTATCGGGAGGTGACGATCAGGAGACAGCCCTGCAACGATTGCAGACGTTGCTGAACGACTTGCCTAGAGTGGAATGGCAAGCCGTTGCCACGAGCCACGGCCCTGTGAATAAAGTTGAGGCCCAGTTCCGCTCGAGGATTTTTCGTTTTGTGGATGACGTAACCTTTCTGATTGAAGAGAATGGCACCATTCAGGTGCGTTCAGCCTCGCGGATCGGCTATTCAGACTTGGGCGCCAATCGCAGTCGGGTCGACATGCTGCGCCAGCGCCTTCAAGACGCCCCTAACCAAGCTCTCAAATAAATACTCACTTATGGACCCCCAGTGCCATTAGCCGACATTGGCGTTAACCTCACCGATAAACGCTTCGCCCAAGATCGTGATCAGGTGCTCAGCAGGGCCAGAGACGCTGACGTCGCCCTGCAGGTGCTCACTGGCACCAACATTGATGTTTCCCGGGACGCACTGGCTCTGTGTTCGGACAGTTCCGACCTCTATGCCACCGTCGGCATTCACCCACATCATGCCAGCGATTTTTCCACCACTACCTTGGCAGATATTCGCGTGTTGGCGACTGCAAAAAAAACACGGGCCATCGGCGAAACCGGGCTGGATTTCAATCGGGATTTTTCCCCCCGCCCCATTCAAGAAAAAGCGTTTGCGGAACAGCTAGCTCTTGCCGTTGAGTTAGAGCTGCCTGTATTTCTGCATCAGAGAGACGCCCACGAGCGCTTTTTGCCGATATTGCAAGAGTATCGTGACCGCCTCTGCAATGTCGTTGTCCACTGCTTTACCGGAACCCGGCAGGAGCTTTTTGATTACCTTGATATGGACTGCCATGTAGGCATCACTGGCTGGGTTTGTGATGAGCGACGCGGGGAGCCACTGCAGAAAATTGTCAACAACATCCCGCTAAATCGTCTATTGATTGAAACCGACAGTCCTTGGTTAGTGCCTCGTAATATGGATCACAAGCCCAAGATTAGCGGCCGTAATGAACCCTGCTTGCTGCCTTGGATTGTTCGCCAATTGGCCGTTTCCATGGGCCAAACAGAGACTGTCATTGGTGATTCCACTTGGGAAAATACCCTGCGTTTTTTCAGAATCACCTGAATCACAACCTATTTTGATGGCTCAACGTTCGCAAAAAAAGCCTGCACATCCAGAAAATTAAATGGCCAACATAGTTCATGACTGCCATTACGCAGCACGGGAATTTTTTCTCCATAGCGCTCGATCAAGGCATCCTCTTCTGCAATATCTACTAGTGCCAGCTTCACCCCAGGAGCAACACGATGGATAATCTCCAATGCGTGCTCGCAGAGATGACATCCTTCAGTCGTTAGTAACTCAGTAGTCATTAGCTCCCCATATGGCGAATCGCAAACAAATGATGAATATCCGGATGCCGCTGGAAATCCGGAGGAATGCTGCCACGACTGAGGTCTTCAACCTGCCAGTTACGACGAACACTCGCATCCAGCTCAAAACGGCGAAAATTGCAGGAGAAATACAACACCCCACCCGGCTCCAGGCGTCGCATAATTCGCGAAACCAGCTCCGCATGATCGCGCTGCACCACAAAATCCTCACGACTTTTGCTGTTCGAGAATGTCGGGGGATCGCAGAAAACCATATCGAATTGCTCGTGGCAATCAGCCAACCAAGTCATAACATCGCCGCGCTCAAGACGATGCCTCTGCGTAGAGAAACCGTTTAATGCCAGATTCTCTCCAGCCCATTGCAGATAATTTTTTGATGCGTCCACCGTTATCGACTGACGAGCGCCACCCACCGCTGCATGAATAGTGGCTGCTCCGGTATAGGCAAACAAGTTCAAAAAACGCTTACCCGCTGCCTCCGCAGCAATTCTCAGTCGCACCGGGCGATGGTCCAAAAACAAGCCTGTATCAAGGTAAGAGCGCAGATCAACCAACAAGCGAGCCTCGCCCTCCTGAATCACACGAAGATCACGGCGCTGATCCAACTTATTGTATTGATTGGCCCCCTTCTGACGTGCCCGAGTACGCAAAAATACTTGCTCACGGTGAGCGCCCATCACCGCTCGCACGGTAGACACGGCTAACATTCTGCGGTGCTCGGCGGCTTTTTCATCAATGGTTTTCGGCGGGGTATATTCCTGTACCAACACTTTGTCTGCATAGACATCCACAGACACATTAAACTCGGGCAAATCCCGGTCATAGAGTCGATAACACTGCACAGATTCCTGCTCAAGCCAACGCTTGAGTTGCTTACCGTTTTTACGCAGGCGATTGGCAAATGCCTGGGCATCCTCCGGCAACACAAAAGCAGGCTCGCCCGCCTCCAGCGGTCGCACTGGAGCTTTCCGAACTGGCTTGATAGTGCGGATAAAACCATTCATCGCACCATTCAAAACTTTCCATTGGGTCAGTGTTTCCGCGCCGCTACGATCCAGAACTTCCACATCACTACCTAGCAAGGTAATGGTCCACCCTCGACTCTCATTAGCGACACGATGGGCCAGACCATTAATCAGCCAGCCCGCCTTGGCTCGATCTTCAAGGCGCTCCCCCCAAGGCGGGTTGGTGATTACCCTGCCACCCGCGCTGACAAAGTCTCGGTTCCTTAGCAATCCCATTTCCCGACGCTCAAAGTGAATAAGCGATGCCACACCGGCACGTTCAGCATTGGCACGGGCCTGCCTTTGCACCGACTCATCAACGTCAAAACCCTTGAGTGACAACCCTTTCGGCGCCACCAGCGACTCCTGTGCCTGATCTCGCAAAGATTGCCAGTAGCGCGGTAGATGCCCAGACCAATACATAAAGGCAAATTCCTGCCGCAACATTGCTGGCGGTCGTTGACAGGCCATTAATGCGGCCTCAATCAACAGCGTCCCGCTACCGGCAAAGGGGTCTACTAGTGCTGGCCAGCTGCCCGCCTCGGCATCGTATTGCCAGTTAGCCGCCAATAACATCGCCGCAGCCAGCGTTTCCCGTAACGGCGCCAGACCACCCTGTAACCGATAACCGCGACGACTCAGAGGTTCTCCGCACAGATCAATAAAAGCCGTGGCGCTCTGCTCACCAATCAAGAGCCGCAAACACAAGGCCCCTTGAGGCTCTCGGCTAAGCGGTAAGCTAACCTCCAGGTGCCGACAAAACAGATTGGCGCTGACCCGGCTATCACCACGCACACCAGACTCATGATCCGCCCGAACATATAACGCCGGAGCCTGACTAAAGTGCTCTGCCGGCAGCC
>PGZG01000082.1 GCA_002840115.1 Gammaproteobacteria bacterium HGW-Gammaproteobacteria-14
TTGATCAGCCAGAAGGTATCTGCCAGCCACCAGCTCGCCCATAGAATAACGACAACGGCGATCACAATCCGCGCGGGTTTATCCAGTACTGGCAGCTTTTGTATCCACTGTTCTGCGTTCATACCTGCCCGCCCATCACTGTCATGATCAGGGCTCCTGATAATCCAACTGTCGGCTGGTTTCAAAAATTACGTCATCCGGGCTCCCGCCCTGACTCAGCCCCAGCAGTGCTGGCCATGCCCGATAGACCCGGAGCTCGGCCATTGTGTTCTCTAAGGTTCCCTGAAAAACCCGCTGCCCTTCTGCAGTGACCACATCCACAGTGCTCACCCCTGCATTCTGTACAACTTCACCACGCAACGATGGCAAAACAGCTGACTCCCGGCCCCAGGAGGCGGTTCCGCCGGTATATTCAAACAAACCGGAGGACACGGACGCTTTATTCTTTTGCCAGTGCAGGGACAAGCCACGCACTGAAACCACGCCATCCGCAGCAACGTCGGGAACAATACCTTTGAGAGACGCCAGTGGCAGAGCCGCATCTGCATCGCGTAGAACGATACCAGAACCCGCACCCAACCAACCCTTCAGCAACAAATCTCCACGTAAATCAGCCAGCACCCCCGGCCTAAATCCCTGCCAGCGGACCTGCCAACGCAAGGTTCCCTGCTTGTCCTGCCAGCGCCAGCGGCTACTGCCGGCCCAGACTCGTCCTTCTATTTGAGAGAGCTGGAGGGGGGCGGGTCCCAGCATGACGCCATTTACCGGCGCAAGGGCAACCGTGGCAGGCATTAACCAGACCACCCATCCGATAACGCTGGCCAGAGCCAGCGCCAACAACCAACCGGGACGCAACATCAGATCCGCCTGGGTCAGAACGGGATATCGTCGTCGAAGTCACCGGAGGGAGGCGCATAGCCACTGGCAGGCGCGGCGGCCGCCGCGGGGGCTCCTGCCGCATAACCCGCTTGCGGGCGAGACTGCTCGGAAGAAGCACCACCGGACTCGCCGCGACCATCCAGCATCTGCATTTCGCTGACCACAATCTCGGTGGTGTAGCGGTCCTGACCGTCTTGCCCCTGCCACTTGCGGGTCCGCAGACTGCCTTCAACGTAGACCTTGCTGCCTTTTTTGAGATATTCGCCAGCAATTTCGGCCAGCTTGTTAAAGAAAACCACCCGGTGCCACTCGGTACGCTCCTGCGGCTGGCCGGTTTGTTTATCCTTCCACGACTCTGACGTTGCCAGGCTGACATTCGTCACCGCGCCACCACTGGGAAGAAACTTGGTTTCCGGATCATTGCCCAGATTGCCGATCAGAATGACCTTGTTTACGCCTCGCGCCATAGCACCCACTCCGTCTGTCCATACATCAGGAAACGCAGGGCCTGTCCCGGCGCTCCTTTAAGGCGAGCTATTGTGTCAGGTTTATCAAGCCGGTGCATCGTCTGACGCAGACAGACGATGTCGGAGATTCCCCTACCATTCATAATGCCCGGCACAGGCCTTCCAGTAGCCAGAAGGACTGCCAACTGGTACCAAAATCCGGCTCTTCAGCACGCCCGATGGGGGGCTGGCCTGTGTTGCAAATTGAACCGCACCCCAAGTGATGATAGATTCGCTGCTTGTCACCGTTTTTTCGTAGCGCAGACCATAGGTGGACTGAGTTGCTTTTGATCGTTTGCACGTTGTTTTCGGATGGATGACCCATGACAGTTTTGGACAAACAACAACAAGTATACGTCGTCGGCGGGCAGCACCTGCAAAACTCCCTGCTAGCGGAGTTCTTAGGCGCCCAAGGGGTTCCCACAGCGGCGGTTCGCCGCCTTGAAGATATCAGTCTTGGAGAAGTCGCCAGGTGCGAGCAAAACCTTATTCTCGGGGACTTCAACACCGTCGACATTAACGCTTTGATCTCCCACCTGATGGAGATTGACCCACAAGTAGACGGTGATGTGCTTATTGGCATCTTCAACGTCGATGACGATGATTCACTGTCGCGACTGGCGGGCCTACCCATGGTAAACGGAGGCTTTCTGCATGATTGCCCGCAGGAGCAACTGCTCAAGGGTGTTCGTGCAATGCTGGAAGCCGAGCTGTGGCTGCCACGCAAGGTGCTTCAGCAGTACCTGATGAAGTCCCGAGGCTTTAACAAAACCTTTGCACGCAGCGAAGTGACTCTGACCGAGCGCGAAATCGAAGTACTCAAGGTATTGGCCACGGGAGCGAAAAACTCCGATATCGCTCGCAGCCTGAGCCTGAGTCCTCACACCATCAAAACTCACATTTACAACATCTTCAAAAAAATTAACGCCTCGAACCGTTTGCAGGCCGTTAATTGGGCACAAGAAAACCTCTAATCAAGCTCTCGCCCCAGGCCGATTAATAGTCGGTCTGGGCGTACCTCATTACCTTCCTCCCTGCTTTAAAAACATGATCATCATAGTCCCTTCACTATAAATCCCCTATACTACGCTGTCATTTTGGCCAGTAGTTTTTATTCATGGACAAGATTCTGGTACGGGGTGCGCGCACCCACAACTTGAAAAACATCGACCTTGATATTCCCCGTGACAAATTGGTGGTCATCACCGGGCTGTCCGGCTCAGGAAAATCCTCTCTGGCTTTTGATACGCTGTATGCCGAAGGCCAGCGTCGCTACGTCGAATCGCTGTCCACTTATGCGCGACAGTTTTTATCGATGATGGAAAAGCCGGACGTCGACCATATTGAAGGTTTGTCCCCCGCGATTTCGATTGAGCAAAAATCCACCAGCCATAATCCACGCTCCACCGTGGGCACGATTACGGAAATCTATGACTATTTGCGCCTGCTTTATGCGCGCACCGGTGAGCCACGCTGCCCCACTCATGAAGTAGCGCTAGATGCACAAACGGTGAGCCAGATGGTCGATCAGGTGTTGGCCATGCCGGAAGGTAGTAAGCTGATGCTGCTAGCCCCGGTGGTGCGTGATAAAAAAGGAGAACATCTGGCGCTGTTCGACCAGCTACGTGCCAGAGGTTTTATTCGGGCACGCATCAATGGCCGTGTCCACGAACTCGACGATGCGCCGGCGCTTGATAAAAACCGAAAACATACCATTGAAGTTGTTATTGACCGCTTCAAGGTACGCGACGACCTTGGCAATCGCCTCGCGGAGTCCTTTGAAACCGCGCTGGAGCTGGCCGACGACATTGCAATTATCGCTCCTATGGAAGGTGACGGAGAAGAAACTGTTTTCTCCGCCCGCTTTGCTTGCCCTCATTGTGGCTACTCCATTCCTGAGCTTGAGCCGCGATTATTTTCCTTTAACAATCCGGCTGGCGCATGCCCAAGCTGTGATGGTCTCGGCGTCAAACAATTTTTTGAC
The DNA here is from genome assembly GCA_002840115.1 of Gammaproteobacteria bacterium HGW-Gammaproteobacteria-14. Classification (GTDB taxonomy): domain Bacteria; phylum Pseudomonadota; class Gammaproteobacteria; order Pseudomonadales; family Alcanivoracaceae; genus PGZG01. Next base: position 3,370 of record PGZG01000082.1, read on the forward strand.
GAAGAAAAAGTGATTGTCTCCGATGAACTATCGCTGGCAGAAGGAGCTATTCGGGGCTGGGATCGGCGCAATATTTATTATTTTCAGATGCTCACATCGTTATCCGATCAGATCGGCTTTGATATGGATAAGCCGTTTAGAAAACTGAGCAAAGCCGTGCGCCAGAAAATTCTCTACGGCACTGGTACCGAAGTGGTGGAGTTCCGCTATCTCAACGACCGAGGTGATATTGTCAGTCGCCGCCACCCCTTTGAGGGCATCATCCCGAATATGGAACGACGCTATCGGGAAACGGAGTCGGAAAATGTTCGCGAAGATCTTGCCGCGTATCTGAGCACTTCCGTTTGCCCGGACTGCAATGGCTCCCGGTTACGGGAGGCAGCCCGCAATGTCTTTATTAATGATCGACCACTACCGGACATGGTGGCGATGCCTGTGGGCAAAGCCTTCGTCTATTTTGAGCAACTCGCGCTCCCAGGCAGTCGTGGCGAAATTGCCGAAAAAATCCTGAAAGAGATACGTGAGCGGCTTCAGTTTCTTGTCAATGTTGGACTTGAATACCTGACTCTTGCCCGCAATGCCGACACCCTGTCCGGCGGTGAAGCCCAACGAATCCGGCTGGCCTCTCAGATAGGCGCGGGCCTGGTGGGGGTGATGTACGTCCTGGACGAGCCCTCCATTGGCCTGCATCAACGTGATAACGAACGCTTGCTGGCAACCCTGACGCGACTGAGAGATCTGGGTAATACGGTGCTGGTGGTCGAGCACGACGAGGACGCCATACGCAGTGCCGATTATGTTATTGATATTGGCCCCGGCGCGGGGGTGCATGGCGGCCAGGTGGTCGCTGCGGGAACCGCAGAGCAGGTTATCAATAATCCTGCCTCACTGACCGGCGATTATCTTTCCGGGCGAAAGCAGATTAGCTCGCCACCGAAACGCACCCCTCCAGGCAAGGACTGGCTAACACTCAGCGGCGCCACGGGCAACAACCTGCAGAATGTGACGCTGAAGATTCCCCTCGGCCTGATGACTTGCGTGACCGGTGTATCCGGCTCAGGGAAATCCACGCTGGTGAATCGCACCCTGTATCCGCTGGCGGCCACCCGGCTCAACGGAGCAACCCTGCTCAAACCCGCCAGTTACGATGCCATTAACGGCATTGAGAAACTGGATAAGGTCATCGATATCGACCAAAGCCCCATTGGCCGAACGCCCCGCTCAAACCCGGCTACCTATACGGGTCTTTTCACACCCATTCGGGATCTGTTTGCCGGCACTCAGGAAGCACGATCACGAGGCTACAAAACCGGGCGGTTCAGTTTTAACGTCCGTGGAGGACGCTGTGAGGCCTGTCAGGGGGATGGCGTCATCAAGGTGGAGATGCACTTCCTGCCGGATATCTACGTGCCCTGCGAGGTCTGCCACGGTAAACGCTACAACCGGGAAACTTTGGAAATTCTCTATAAGGGTAAAAACATCTATCAGGTATTGGCGATGACCGTTGAAGATGCGCGAGCTTTCTTTGACGCAGTGCCACCGATTGCCCGCAAACTGCAAACGTTGATGGATGTTGGACTGAGCTACATCACTCTCGGACAGGCCGCCACCACCCTCTCTGGTGGTGAAGCACAGCGCATCAAGCTGGCCCGCGAATTATCAAAACGGGATACCGGGCGCACCCTGTATATTCTCGATGAGCCTACCACTGGCCTTCACTTCCACGATATCCAACAACTGCTGACTGTGTTGTATCGATTACGGGATCATGGCAACACCATCGTAGTGATTGAGCACAATCTGGATGTTGTGAAAACAGCGGACTGGGTTGTCGACCTCGGCCCGGAGGGCGGTGATGGCGGCGGGAAGATCATTGCCGAGGGAACCCCGGAGCAGGTGGTGAAAGTGAAGGGCAGCCACACCGGGCGCTTCCTCAAGGGAGTCCTGGCCAGAAATCAACGGCCAGAAAAGTAGATCAGTAAAAACGCGCTACCGCCCCCTTCTGGAAACAAAACGCCAGACAACAAAAAGGCCGGCAATGCCGGCCTTTTTGTTGTCTGGCGCTGAATAATTTATTCGGCGTCGACAACTTCGGTCTGCGGACGATCCACCAGCTCAACAAACGCCATCGGCGCGTTGTCACCGGTACGGAAGCCCATTTTCAGGACACGCATATAGCCACCCGGACGGCTTGCATAGCGCGGACCCAGATCGTTAAACAGGATGCCAACGGCTTCCTTCGAACGGGTTCGGGCAAATGCCAGACGACGGTTGGCAACGGAATCCACCTTTGCCAACGTGATCAAAGGCTCTGCTACACGACGTAGCTCTTTCGCCTTCGGCAAGGTGGTTTTGATGGCGCCGTGTTCGAACAGGGACACCGCCATATTGCGCAGCATAGCCTGACGGTGGGCACTGGTGCGGTTAAACTTTCTGCCGCTTTTGCGATGACGCATGGTTCTGTTCCTTTGCTAATAACGGGTGCCATCGGCACCCAGTCAATTCAATTAACGCAGTCTGTTGGTCAAGCGATCGTCTTCACGCAGGCTGACCGGGGGCCAGCTCTCAAGGCGCATTCCCAGAGACAAGCCCTTGGAAGCCAGAACGTCCTTGATTTCAGTAAGCGACTTCTTGCCCAGATTCGGGGTTTTCAGCAGCTCAACTTCGGTGCGCTGAACCAGATCACCGATGTAGTAAATGTTTTCTGCTTTCAAACAGTTGGCCGAACGTACGGTCAACTCAAGGTCATCTACCGGGCGAAGCAGGATTGGATCCACCTCTTCGCGGTGCTCTTTCTTCTCAACCTTGCGCTCTTGCTCCAGATCGACGAATACGGCGATCTGTTGCTGCAGGATGGTAGCTGCACGACGAATAGCTTCTTCTGCCTGAATCGTGCCATTGGTCTCGAGATCGATAACCAGACGGTCAAGGTCAGTGCGCTGCTCAACACGAGCCGCTTCTACTACGTAGGAAACGCGGCGTACCGGGCTGTAGCTGGCGTCCAGCTGCAGGCGGCCAATACCACGGGTCTCATCTTCCTCAGACTGACGGGAGTCTGCCGGCACATAGCCGCGACCCTTCGTCACTTTAAGTTTGATGCGCAGCTCGCTGTCACCAGTGATGTTACAGATCAGGTGCTCCGGATTGATGATTTCAACGCTGTGATCACATTGAATATCCGCAGCCGTTACCGGACCCTTACCTTTCTTATTCAGTTCCAGAACCGCTTCTTCGCGGTCATCCATGCGCAGAGCCACGCCTTTCAGGTTGAGGAGGATGTTAATCACATCTTCCTGCACGCCTTCGATGGCGGAGTACTCATGGAGCACACCCTCAATCTCAACTTCGGTGATCGCACAGCCAGGCATGCTGGACAGCAAAATGCGACGCAGCGCAGAGCCGAGGGTATGTCCGAAACCACGCTCCAGCGGCTCGAGAACCACTTTGGCATGGGTGTTGGTCACGGCATTGACCGCGATAGAGCGCGGAGTCAAAAAATCGTTCACGGCGGTCATGGAAATCCCTCAGGCTGTGCTTACTTGGAGTAAAGCTCGACGATCAGGTTCTCATTGATCTCGGCCGGCAGATCGACACGCTCCGGGCGAGCCTTGTAGGTGCCCTCAAGCTTTTTCTCGTCTACCTCGATCCAGCTGGCAAAACCACGCTGCTGAGCCAATTCCATCGCGCTTTTAACACGCAGCTGGTTTTTCGACTTTTCACGGACGCTGATCACGTCACCAGGTTGAACCTGATAAGAAGCCACGTTAACAGAGCTGCCATTCACCAGAATTGCGCGGTGGCTGACCAGCTGACGAGCTTCCGAACGGGTAGAGCCGAAACCCATGCGGTATACGACATTATCCAGGCGGCCTTCGAGCAGCTGCAACAGCGCCTCGCCGGTAGCTCCGCGGCTGGAAGATGCTTTCTTGTAGTAGTTACGGAATTGCTTTTCCAGCACACCGTACATACGACGAACTTTCTGTTTTTCACGCAGCTGGACGCCGTAATCAGACAGGCGGCCACCACGGCGGGAAGCTGCCGCGAAACCGGGAGCCTGATCCGCTTTACACTTGGAATCCAGAGTACGGATACCGCTCTTGAGGAACAGGTCCGTGCCTTCGCGACGGGACAGTCTGCACTTCGGACCGAGATATCTTGCCATGCTTTCTTACTCCCGTTACACGCGACGCTTTTTGGCCGGACGGCAGCCATTATGCGGAATGGGCGTCACGTCCTGAATACTGGTGATCTTGTAGCCACAGGCATGCAATGCACGCACCGAAGACTCACGACCCGGACCTGGACCTTTAACTCGTACCTCAAGATTCTTGAGGCCATAGTCTTTGGCGGCGTTGCCTGCGTTTTCCGCAGCAACCTGAGCAGCAAACGGGGTGCTCTTGCGAGAACCGCGGAAGCCTGCACCACCGGAGGTCGCCCAGGAAAGCGCGTTCCCCTGACGATCGGTAATGGTGATGATGGTGTTATTGAAGGACGCGTGTACGTGCGCGATCCCGTCTGCTACGACACGGGTTACCTTCTTACGACGTGCGCCACTATCTTTTTTCGCCATGATACGTGCCTACCTGGACTCAGGACTTATTTGCGAATCGGTTTCCGCGGTCCCTTACGGGTCCGGGCATTGGTTTTGGTACGCTGTCCGCGTACCGGCAGGCCGCGACGGTGGCGAATGCCACGGAAGCAACCCAGATCCATCAAACGCTTGATGTTCATACTTACTTCCCGGCGCAGATCACCTTCGACCGGAAGCTTGCCGATTTCACCGCGCAGGGCATCCAGCTGCGCCTCTGACAACTCACGCACCTTAGTGGTGGGATCGATGCCGGTAGCCGCACAAAGCTTCTTGGCCGTGGTGTTACCAACCCCAAAGATGTAGGTCAGTGAAACCACTGCGTGCTTGTTGTCCGGGATGTTAACGCCTGCAATACGGG
>PGZG01000083.1 GCA_002840115.1 Gammaproteobacteria bacterium HGW-Gammaproteobacteria-14
CCCCAGCCAACAACACCGCCAATAAACCGGCGAAAGAAGCACTCAAATCCAGTGCGGCAATTTCACCCAAAGACCACCCCTGATCCACCAAAAACGGTTTGATCATGCGCGAGCCAAAACTGTCTCCTACCTTATAAAACAACAGTAACACCAGCCACCAGCCCAGCCCTGGTCGTCGCCAGAAACGTGCGAGCTCGGCCAACCACCAGCGCCAGGTCAGGGCCGGACGCACAACCGGCGGAGTTGCGGGCTCGGGATAGCGCAATACCGGCCACAACAAAAGTAGTAACAGAAGCATGGTCAACCAGAGCGTAGAACGCCAGCCGAGCAGCGCCACCAGCCACAACAACAGAGAGCCTCCAACCATCAAGCCGACCTTGTAACCCGCAGCTTGCAGACTATTACCAACACCTCGCAGTGACACCGATAACATTCTGACCGCCAAGCCATCCGACGCTACGTCATGGCTGGCAACACACAGATTTAATAACAGTAGCAGGCTTAATAGCTGAACGAACACACTCACCGTCATTGACGCCATCGGCAACAGCGACATCCCCCCCAGCACCACCACCGCCGCCAACTGACAGCCGATAATCCAGCGCTTGCGATGGTTCGCTGCGGCACTTCCCCAACGATCTATCCATGGAGCCCAGAGAAACTTCAACGCCCAGGGCAGCGCCGCCAGTGACAACAGCCCGATGTATTGCAGAGGGAGGCCGGCTTCTCTGGCAATCGCAGGCAATGCCCGGGTAATTAAGCCGAACGGCAACCCTTGGGCAAAATACAACGCCGCCAGCAACACCAGCAAACGTCGGTCCATGGAGATACTATTTAGCACTTGTTCTGTCCTGTCAGCGCCTTACACTGATACGTATGAAGCGCCTATTGTGGTTGTACCTGATCATCTGACGGCTACACTCCGCCAATATCATGGTTACACCTAGTCGCCCTCCCATTTCAGGCATCAGGAACTGGCAACGTGATTCGGGTATTGATTGAACGGCAGATCATAGAAGGTCTTGAACGTCCTTACAGCAACGCAATTACTCAGATGATGCAAGCTATCGTCCGGGCACCTGGCTTCGTCTCCGGCGAGTCCCTGCGCGAACTGGACCGCCCCAACCACCACCTTGTACTGTCCGCCTGGTCCAGTCGCCATGCCTGGCAGCGCTGGGCGGTGTCCCGTGAGCGGCGGGACGCCCTTGATGCTATTAGTCCGTTTCTGGGAGAACCTGAGCGAATCACCATACTAGGGCCGCTCTAAAGACTCCTTGAGGCTCCTGCGCTTTCACGCTGAGCACGGTAACGCATCTAATACACGCGCGAGCGCGGCATTCAGTACAATCAGCTCACACTACCAGTATGATGTTGGGAATTATGAAAAAAATAACCCTGATCACCCTGTGCTGCCTGAGCCCTCTGGTACAGGCATTTGATGACGATTTAACCGCCCCTGATGTGGATTTTTATATCGAATTGCTGGGCGCCCGCACCGACATGTCTGACCTCGGCAGCGATAACAGCGACGGCGGTCGGGCCCGAGTCGGTCTGGAGTTCAACGATGTTTCGCCTCTCGGCTGGTCATTTCGCACGGAAATCAGTCTCAACCAGCTAGGTGACGCCTCAGACACAGAGACCACGCGTCGCCCAGGCCTGCCCAGCGATCAGGTCAACGGTGGACCCACTCCGCAGGAAGTGATCACCGATGTCACCACATCACTAAGGCTTACAGGGATTGAAGTCGGCACCCGGCTCTATGATAACCGCCTGTTCTATATCCGTGGTGGCGCCTTTGTCTACAGTGCGAAGAGCCGAGTGTCCACACAGAAAACACTCACCTTCCTCAACGAAGACGATGACACCTCCTCGTTACTACCGGCAGAATCTACGGAGTCGCGTATCGGGCCCTATCTGGGGCTCGGTCTGGAACGTGAAATCGTTGAATCGGTGCGCGGCGTTGCAGAAATTAATTACTACCGTGTAGACGGAGAAATGCTGCCCAGTCTTAGCCTGGGTTTGCAGTTCCGGTTTTGAACCAAGCCCTATAGAAACGAAGGGGGCGCCAGCCCCCATTGTATTCTGTTACTCCGCAGCAATTTCTGGCAAAGACAACCAGCTATTTTACAAAGACCACGGTTTTATGGCCGTCCACAATAACCCTGTCTTCCAAGTGCCAACGCACGGCTCGCAGCAAAACACTCCGCTCCACATCTTGTCCTAATGCTTTCAGCTCCTCAGCGGAGTGACGGTGCGATACTCGCTGCACGTTCTGCTCAATAATCGGGCCCTGATCCAGCTCGTCAGTCACATAATGGCTAGTCGCACCAATCAACTTCACCCCTCGCTCCCAAGCCTGAAGATAAGGATTAGCACCCACAAAAGCTGGCAAAAAAGAGTGATGAATATTAATAATCTGACTGGGAAAAGCACTAACAAAAGCGGGCGACAAAATCTGCATGTAGCGTGCCAATACAATAATATCAGCCTGCCCTCGCAACATTTCAGCCATCTCAGCGTAGGCTTGCTCCTTATTAGACCCCGTCACTGGCACATGGTGGTAAGGAATGCCGAAACGCTCCACCTCTGCCCGTAAATCATCATGATTGCTAATAACCATCGGAATCACAGCGGGCAAATCACCCCGCATGGTACGCCATAGCAACTCCATCAAACCGTGATCATGACGTGATACCAGAATAGCCATACGCTTTTTGTCGCGAGCATAATTAAGGCGCCACTCCATCTGATATTTTTCTGCCACACGCGTTCGAAAGTTCTGCTTTAGCGCATCCAGAGAGCAGTCAAGCTCCGGAGTCTGAAATTCCAGGCGGAGAAAAAAACGGCCGCCATTAAGGTCACTGGAATGCTGATCAAGATCAGTGATATTCGCGCCATGATTATAAAGAAAGGTGGTCACGGCACTGATGATACCCGGCTGATCAGGGCAGGTAACCAGAAGACGTGCCGTGGAAGCGTCCGCCAGGCGGACCGGCGTTACCACACCGCTCATGCAAAATCTCCGAAATATTCACGACGATAAACAGACGGCGTTTTCCCCGTCCATTTCTTAAAGGCTCGATGAAAAGAGCTCGCCTCACTAAACCCCATCAGCAGGGCGATCTCATCGATGGATAGTTCGGGCTTGGACAAGTAGTAAACCGAAGCGTCCTTGCGAATCGTATCCTTGATTTCCTGATAGCTTGTATTACCCTCTTTCAGTCGGCGCCGCAGGGTCTGCGGGGTCATGTTGAGCTTCTCGCAGATCTCGGAGAAGTCAGGAAAATTATTACCATAGTCACGAGATATAATTGCCCGAATCTGTGCAGGCAAGCCAACATTATGAATATTCCCATCCAACAGCTGCGCCAAAGAGTCTTTAAGAAACTTGGACAGTGATATCTCATTTTGCACTAACGGCAACTCTAGATAATCCGACGGAAACACTACCCGATTAACATCACTTCCATACTCTACCGGGCAGTTAAACAACGAGCGGTAATCATCGTCTTTACTAACCCGCTCAAAATCCAGTTCAATCAACTCTGGCTCAATGGCCTTCCCCACCAACCAACTCATAAAGCGCAGTGACAAAAATAGCAGCGACTCCACAATGACTTCACGGAAATCGAGTCGCGGGTTAGCGGTAACACGCAGCTCTGTACAATCACCATCACGCACCAGTAAACATCGCACCTCAAGATCAAACAATTCGTAGAACTTCAGGCCACGCTGGACCGCCTTCTCCAGGTTGGAGCAGTTGATCACCGCATGGGCCATCATACTAAAGGTGCCAGGCTTAGACTTGCGCCCTTGACCAAAGCCAAGAAATTCGTCTTCAGTTTGCTGCATAACCGCGAGCATCAGTTTAATAAATGCTTCGCGATCAATCCGGGCATCCGGCTCATCCAGCAGTCTCCTCGGGATGCCGGCAGCACTCAGCAACGCCGGAATATCCGCCCCGGAGCGGGCAGCCCCCTGCAACACCCGCACCACCTGACGGATAGCAATGTTTTTACGGTGAATCATGCTCAAGGTTACCTACCCCGAAAATTGAACCCATGTAATGGTCCCCGACCAACCATCGCCAATGATAGTTAATGTCAGCCAAATTGGCACATTGCGTCATTGAGAGCCCTTGGCGGGGATCGAATAATGGCCCGACCCGTCAGTCATGTCCATGCCGAAAAGGACATACTGGGAGCTTCCCCCAAGCAAAGCCTCAAATAGAGCCAGCAAATAACAACAGGAATGGCCATGTCCCAGCTCAGATTTGATGATCGTGTGGTAGTAATCACCGGCGCCGGCAATGGTCTTGGCAAAAGCCATGCACTGGAGTTTGCTCGCCGCGGCGCCCGCGTAGTGATTAATGACCTCGGCGGCTCTGCATCTGGTGATGGCTTCAATCGCAGTGCCGCTGATCAGGTGGTCAGCGAAATCTCCGCCCATGGCGGAGAGGCGGTAGCCAACCACGACTCTGTGACCTATGGCGACCGCATTATAGAGTGTGCACTGGATAACTTTGGCCGCATCGACGTGGTGATCAACAACGCCGGGATCCTGCGCGACAAAGCATTCCACAACATGACCGAGGAAGACTGGGACCTGGTTTATAACGTCCATGTCAAAGGAGCATTCAAGCTGAGCCATGCAGCCTGGCCGCACTTACGCGAACAATCCTATGGCCGCCTGATTTTTACCACTTCCGCTGCGGGCATTTATGGCAACTTCGGACAGGCCAACTATGCCATGGCCAAACTTGGCCTGCATGGACTGGCGCAAACCCTCGCAATTGAGGGCAAGAAACACAATATTCTGGTGAATACCATCGCACCTATAGCTGCAAGCCGTCTCACCGAAAACATTTTGCCGGGGCCCCTTCTCAAACTACTTAAACCAGAGCTGGTGACACCTCTGGTGGTAAAGCTCTGCCATGACAGCCATCAGGATAGTGCGGGGCTCTATGAAGTTGGTGCTGGTTGGGTTGGCGCGCTACGCTGGCAACGCACCCTCGGGCATGGTTTCCCTGTGACCGCACCGCTAACGGCGGAGCAGATTGAGGAAAAATGGTCCGTTATTACCGACTTCACGCATGCCAACCACCCGGAAAATGGCCCTCAGGCATTAGCAGCCATTATGACCAACCTTGGTCATGGCTGAAAAAGTGGCCTCGGAGAGCCTCACCTCCAAGTCGATCCAAAGTCGTGCTTAAGCCTTCGTTTACCGCTAGACTTTCAGGGCTATTATTTTATAGTCATGATTCATCCCAGCCATGGATTGTCAGGATATCTGTGAATATATTGATCGTCGAAGACAATAAACCCGTTAGCTTACTACTCTCCCGCGTAGTGCAGGAGGCGGGATATGGCTATGTAATTGCCCCGGATGGAGAAACGGCGCTGCGTCTATTCGAGCAACGGGAGATCCATATGGCAATCATTGATGTTGAGCTACCCGGAGTTGATGGCTTTCAGGTGACACGGGATATCCGTGATTGCTCCCCAGCCCTGCCTCTTGTGATTATTTCAGCCAACAGCGGGGAAGCGTGGCGCCAACAGGCCTTCGACGCCGGTGCCGATGAGTTTCTCAGTAAACCACTACGGCCAAGTATGCTGCTCGATTTGCTGAAACGGTTGGCGCCTCTACATACCCCCTCTTAAAATTCTCTCGCCACCGACGTCTTCTTAACGCGTTCTTGATGACCTCCAGCGAATGATGCCTGATTGCTTCAGGAGAGCAACTATGGCGCCATTAGACCAGACCACCTCACTTCAGGGCCTCTACCGGGATATTCTCACTGAGCTGGGAGAAAGCCCTGACCGCGAAGGACTGCAAGACACCCCTAAACGAGCCGCCAAAGCAATGCGCTTTCTTACCAGCGGCTATACTCAGAAGCTTGAAGACATTATCAATAATGCAGTGTTCTCATCGGACACCGATGAGATGGTTGTGGTGCGCAACATCGAGCTGTACTCACTATGCGAGCATCATTTACTGCCATTCACAGGGGTCTGCCATATTGCCTATATCCCCGATGGCAAGGTGCTAGGGTTATCTAAATTTGCACGCATTGTTGATATGTATGCGCGACGACTACAAATTCAGGAGAACCTGACACATCAAATTGCCCATGCAGTACAACAGGTGACTGAAGCCAAAGGTGTCGGCGTTATCATTGATGCACGCCATATGTGCATGATGATGCGTGGTGTAGAAAAGCAAAACTCTTCTATGACCAGCTCGGTAATGCTTGGCACTCTGCGTGAGTCTGTGGCCGCTCGCAAAGAGTTCCTGGCGCTGGCTGTTGGCCGATGACACGACTTGTGGTGGTGCTGGGTGACCAGCTCAGCATTGAGCTTGCTTCGCTGCGGCATGCCACTGCAGGCAAGGACCGAATAGTCATGGCAGAGGTACGCGAAGAAGCCCGTTATGTACCGCACCATCCGAAAAAAATCATTTTCCTTTTCTCTGCCATGCGCCACTTTGCTGAAAAATTACGCGGCCTTGGGTGGCAAGTGGATTACTACTACTATGACATGGGCTACGGATCGCTACTTGAAGCGGTGCAACACTCCCAGCAGAAAACCATGGCGAGCGAAGTACTGATTACCGAGTGTGGTGAATACCGCTTGCAGAATGCCTTTCGCCAAGAGTGGCCCACTGCTCTCAAGGTTCCCGTGCAGATATTGCATGATGACCGTTTCATTTGCCCCCATGAAGAGTTTCAAGCTTGGGCCAAGGGCCGACGACAGTTACGTATGGAGTACTTCTATCGTGAGATGCGTCGAAAAACCGGCTTGCTTATGAATGGTAGCGAACCTGAGGGTGGTCGCTGGAATTTCGACAGTGACAACCGCGCCCGTTATCAGGGAGATCCACCCTGCCCCACCGCGTTGCGCTTTGCTCCGGATGCCATTACCCAACAAGTCACCAATCTGGTAAAAACAGAATTCAAGGATCACTTCGGCGACCCTGAACACTTTGCACTGGCAGTAACACGCGAACATGCCCTGCAAGCATTAACCCATTTTATAGAGCAAAGCTTGCCTTGGTTTGGTGATTATCAAGATGCCATGGCCAGTGACCATGACAGCCTATTCCACTCGCTGCTTTCCCCTTATCTGAACGCTGGTTTACTGCTACCACTGGAAGTCTGTCAGGCCGCCGAAGCCGCCTGGCAGCAGGGCAAGGCGCCGCTTAATGCAGTAGAGGGTTTTATCCGGCAAATCATTGGTTGGCGAGAGTATGTACGTGGCATTTACTGGCTCACCATGCCCAGTTACCTTGAAAACAATGTGCTCAACAGCACAGCCCCCTTGCCAGCACTATACTGGGGCGCGCCAACTAAAATGTTCTGTGCGTCACAGGCCATTCGGGTTACCCGCGAGCATGCCCATGCACATCATATTCAACGGTTAATGGTCACCGGCAATCTGGCACTACTACTCGGCGTTGATGTTGAAGAAATACATCGTTGGTATCTGGCGGTTTATGCCGATGCTTACGAGTGGGTGGAGCTGCCTAATACTCTGGGCATGGTCATGCATGCTGACGGGGGGTTGCTGGCATCAAAGCCCTATGCCGCCAGCGGAAAATATGTGCAACGCATGTCGGATTACTGCGGGCACTGCCACTACAAGGTGGGCACCGCCGATCAGTCGGATAGTTGCCCATTAAACGCTCTCTACTGGCACTTTATTGATCGCCATAGTAAACGCTTCAAAAACCACCCAAGAATGGCAATGATTTATCGCAGTTGGGAAAAAATGGATCAACAAAAACGGCAACGTATTATTATGCGAGGCAACTGGCTTGTGGCAAACAGCGACTCCCTGTAACACCGACAAACAGCCCTTAATGGCTCTCCCCCGGCCAGGCAATGACGACGTCCAAAGGCGTCACCTGCTCTTCTTCAAGGCCAATCATTTCATGGTATGCAGAAGCGTGATGCAGAGAAGCTCGCTCAACCTGCAAGTGGGATAGTTTACGCCGCACCCACTCCAGGCCCGTGAAACGCATTACTTGACCGCTCTCTTCACAGAGTACTGCCCAACCATCGCTCAGTTGAATTTCAACGGTATATAGACCCAGATCCAAGGAACGTACACGCAGGGCAGGAATAACGACATTATCTAAACTCGGAAGATATACTTTCATTTCTCAAGTATTGCCCCGATACGGTCACGTACATGTGAAGCTCTGTCCTGAGTTAACTTCCCGGCTTGATACCAAATTTCTCACGCTCACGTAAATTGCGCAGGTACACCA
>PGZG01000084.1 GCA_002840115.1 Gammaproteobacteria bacterium HGW-Gammaproteobacteria-14
GGCCGCAAGGCTATCCACATAGCTCCCTATTTCGTCATGGGGGATCAGTCGCGCGCCGGGAATGCGGCCAGCGAGCAAGTCATCCTCACTGCGAACATCAATAATCAGAGGTGCCTTGCCATCTTTGATCTGGGCTGCCAAAGCGCTGGCGGAGACACTTTCCGCAGCCAAAGCAGACAGGCTGAACAGAGACATGAGCACGAGAAGGGCGGATGCAACGATTTTCATAACGGTACTCCTTGTAGTTATGGTTATGGCTTTGGTGGTGGCGCTAGCTATGGTGGTCATAATTCCATAGCGGTGATTACTCCAAAGGTGACGATTCAAGAGACTCCCACTCACGCAGTTCGTTCCACAGGGTCTCGGCGTCGCGCACCATACTGGCGATGGAGGGTTTGGCCGCCGGGTTGGCAAAACTGGCCGCCAACGCCCGGGTGGCGCATTCATAGATAAATTCCTTTTTACTCATCTCTGCAAGGACTTTCATCACGGGTACCTCTTCGTGGTGAACGGGTCTGATGTGGATCGAACCGGCCTCACACCCCACTGTTTGCCATTACGTCGGGACGAAGCCCCAGTTACAGCTCGAACTTGCCTTTCAGCTTTTTCGCCACCGGCGCCAGTTTCAGCCGGGCCTGCACCGGCAGGCCATTCTTGTAGGGCGGCTGGGCTTCACCCTGAATCAGTGGCGACAGATAGTCTCGGGCTGCGGCGGTGATGCCAAAGCCGTCACGGGTAATAAAGTTGCGTGGCATTTTCTTCTCGACATTGGCGACCTGTGCCAGAGGAGCCTCACCGATAGTCCAGCTGTATTTCTTGCCCTTGCCGCGAACAATAGCGGGCATGACTGCATTGTGTCCCGCCTCGGCAAACTGCACGGCTGCCCGACCAACGGCATAGGCGTGCGCGAGATCCACTTCCGAGGCCAGATGGCGGGCTGAGCGTTGCAGGTAGTCCGGCACCGCCCAATGATATTTGTGGCCCAGTTTTTCTTTGACCATCTGTGCCAGTACCGGTGCAACACCGCCAAGCTGCTTGTGGCCGAAGGCATCAACGCTGCCGGCGTCGGCGAGGAAGGTGCCATCCTTGTAACGGGCGCCCTCTGATACCGCGATCACGCAGTAGCCGTTCTTCTTTACCACCTGATCGACCTTTTTCAGAAACTTGTCCTGATCGAAGGCGATTTCCGGAAACAGGATGATATGCGGGGCGTCGCCGTCCTGTTCCTGAGCCAGGCCAGCGGCGGCGGCAATCCAGCCGGCGTGACGGCCCATTACTTCCATTACAAACACCTTAGTGGAAGTGGCGCACATGGATTTCACGTCCAGCGCCGCCTCGCGGATCGACACGGCGGTGTACTTGGCCACCGAGCCGAAGCCGGGGGAGCAGTCGGTGATCGGCAGGTCATTATCGACGGTTTTCGGCACATGGATGGCCTGAATCGGGTAACCCATGGTTTCTGCCAGCTGGGAGATCTTCAGGCAGGTGTCAGCGGAGTCGCCGCCACCGTTGTAGAAAAAGTAGCCGATATCGTGGGCACGGAATACCTCAATCAGTCGCTCGTACTCACGGCGGTTTTGTTCCAGCGACTTCAGCTTGTAGCGACAGGAGCCGAAAGCCCCGCCCGGCGTGTGTTTCAGTGCGGTAATGGCGGATTTCGATTCCTGGCTGGTATCGATCAGATCCTCCAGTAGAGCACCGATAATGCCATTGCGGCCGGCATACACCTTGCCAATTACCTTGCTCTCGCGGGCGGCTTCGATAACGCCAGCGGCGGAAGCATTGATCACAGCGGTAACACCGCCGGACTGGGCATAAAAGGCGTTCTTGCGGGCAGATTTCTTGGCCATCGGGTTGGGCTCCTGAAGCGGCTGGCTTGATGCCGCGCATTCTAAAGACATTGGCGAGCATGCGCACGGTTCCGGTGAGTATCTTTACTTGGGTGTGGGCAGTGGTGCCACTGACAGGTGCACTGACTGGGATATTCACTGCCAATCCAATTCACAGCTACACTGCGCACCATAGTTTCTGGAGCTTCTGAAAAATGCATATTCATATTCTTGGTATCTGCGGCACCTTCATGGGCTCACTGGCGCAATTGGCGCGGGATATGGGGCACCGGGTTACCGGTGCGGATACTAATGTTTACCCGCCGATGTCGGACCAGCTGCGTGCCGCTGGTATCGAGATTCATGAAGGCTACGATGCGGCACAGCTTGATCCAGCACCGGATTTGGTAGTGATCGGCAATGCCATGAGCCGAGGCAACCCGGCGGTGGAAGCAGTGCTGGATCGCGGCCTGCGTTACACCTCTGGCCCGCAGATGCTGGCGGATGTGGTGCTGCCGGAGCGCTGGGTGATCGCGGTGGCAGGAACCCATGGCAAAACCACTACGGCCTCCATGGTTGCCTGGTTGCTGGAGGCGGCGGGTATGGCGCCGGGTTTTTTAATCGGTGGGGTGCCCGGTAATTTTTCGGTGTCGGCGCGCCTCGGTGATACCCCGTTCTTTGTTGTTGAAGCCGATGAATATGACACGGCATTTTTTGACAAGCGTTCCAAGTTTATTCACTACCGACCGCGCACCGTTATCCTCAATAACCTCGAGTTTGATCATGCCGATATTTTTGAAGATCTTGGCGCGATTCAGAAACAGTTCCATCATTTGGTGCGCACTATTCCAGGTAACGGTCGTATTGTGTTACCTGCGGGTGAGGCCGCACTGGAAGAAACCCTGAAGAAAGGATGCTGGAGTGAAGTGGAGCGCTTTGGCGTCGGTGCTTGCATTCATATGCAGCTCCTCAGCGAAGATGGTAGTCATTTTGCTATTTACGAGAATGACAAAAAGATGGGTGAAGTAAGCTGGGAGCAAACCGGCATGCATAGTGTGAAAAATGGCATGGCGGCATTATTGGCGGCGCACCATGTTGGTGTGCCTCTGGCTCAGGGCTGTGAGTTGCTCAGTGCATTCCTTGGGGTTAAGCGACGCATGGAGTTGGTCGGTGAGGTGAAAGGTGTGCGTGTCTATGATGATTTCGCCCACCACCCGACGGCGATTGCTACTACTTTGGAAGGCCTGCGCAAAAAAGTGGGCAAGGGGAAAATTATCGCCGTGATTGAGCCGCGTTCCAATACCATGCGTATGGGCGCTCACCGCGACACGTTAGCGGATAGTGTGCTGGCGGCGGATGAGGTGATCTGGTATCAGCCGGAGGGCATCGATTGGTCACTGGATGATGTGGTCAAGGCGTCCAAGGTGCCCGCCAAAACGCTGTCCACGGTTGATGAGGTGATCGCAGATATTTGTCTGCGCAATGATGATGCGTTAAATGTCGTTATTATGAGTAATGGCGGCTTTGGTGGTATTCATAAAAAACTGGTTCAGGCTTTGCAGGAGGGTTAGTCCTGCCTCTCTTGTTTCAGTTTCTTATCACCAGCGTCCCGGCGAGCTTGTCGTGCCAGCCCTGTTTGCGCTTGTCGAATGCTACCCAGAGGAATCCGAACATCAGAAACAGCATGGATGGGTAATAGCCGAGGTAGCGGCCGATTAGCTGGCCAGTGCTGCATCTGCCTCCGGTTTCGGCATCCACGATGCGAATGCCCATTAGCATTTTTCCTGGCGTCGCGGATTTGTAGATCCAGAATAATACCGATGCCACCGCAGGCAACACATAACTGATTACCACGTCTGCAGGGCCTTGAATAAAGCTTTCGCCGAGCAAAAACTGAGACCCATAGAACATATACAGTAGCGGTGATGTCACCATCAAAATCAGAATGGTATCGATTATGGATGCGCCGGCTCGAATCCAGAAACCGGCGTATGCCATTGGGGTGCTGTTTTCATCAAGGGGAACATTCGCCTGCGGGGTCTGGTATGGGTTAGTCATATTGCGTCCGATGAAAGGTTAATGAATGCCGGGCGTCATCAAGCCGACATTGATGCCCTGATGTTGCAGGTCCGCATGATAGGAACTGCGCACCATGGGGCCGGAGGCAACAGAAGTAAAGCCCAGCTCCTCGGCCACTTTGGCATATTCGCGAAATTCATCGGGGTGTACAAAACGCTCCACCGTCGCGTGGTGCTTGCTCGGTTGCAGATACTGGCCGATGGTCAGCATGTCGACGTCATGAGCGCGCAAATCCTTCAGCACTCCGATTACCTGATCAAAGGTTTCGCCCAAGCCGACCATAATGCCGGATTTGGTAGCGATACCCGGATGCTGCGCCTTGAATTTCTTTAGCAGCATCAAAGAGTGATCGTATTTCGCGCCGGGGCGGATCGTTTTGTAAAGCTCCGGTACGGTTTCGATATTGTGGTTGAAAACATCCGGCGGCTGAGTGGAAAAAGTAGCCAACGCATCATCCATGCAGAGTTTGAAGTCTGGCACCAGTACTTCAATGCGGGTGTCCGGGGACTGCTCGCGGATTTCGCGAATACACTCGGCAAAATGTTGCGCGCCGCCATCGGTCAGATCGTCCCGGTCCACCGAAGTCACCACCACATACTTCAGCGCCAGATCGGCCACACTCTCGCCGAGATGTTTCGGCTCATCCATATCCAGTGGTTTCGGCCGGCCAAAGCCAACATCGCAGAATGAGCAGCGGCGGGTGCAGATATCACCCATGATCATGAAGGTGGCTGTGCCGCTGCCGAAACATTCCGGCAGGTTCGGGCAAGAGGCTTCCTCGCAGACGGTGTGCAGCTTCTGCCGACGAAGCATCGACTTGATCCGCTGGATCTCGCCATTGGCCGGCACCCGCACGCGAATCCAGCTTGGCTTGCGTTGGATCACCGGCTCGTTGACCACTGGAATGGCGCGTACCTTGTCGGCACCACGCAGCTTTTCACCGGGGGCAACCTTGCGACGGACCGGACGCGATTCGCTCATAGCGAGGGGAACTCCTGAAGGGATTTGGACAGGGCGCCAGTGTACCAGTCCGGCGGCCCGGCGGCAGTGACGTTGTCGAATGCAAAGTGCTGAGACAGGGCCAGCTGCAGGCCGGCTTCGACCGCGGTCCGACCGGGATCGACGCCGAGCAGGGCAAGGCTGGTCATCGGCTGACCGATATGACCACAGGGATTAATGCGCTGAAATACAGCCATATCGACATCGCGGTTCAATGACAGGCCATGGTAACTGCGGCCATGGCGGATACGCAGACCGAGCGAGGCGATCTTGGCGGTGCCGACATACACTCCCGGGGCATCTGCCCGCGGTGCCGCCTTGATATCGAGCGTCGCCAGATAGTCGACGATGGCCAGCTCAATCCGGGTTACCAATTCGCGCGCGCCGATGCCCATGCGGGCGATATCGAACAGCAGGTATCCGACCGTCTGCCCCGGACCATGCCAGGTTACTTGACCGCCACGATCGGTCTGCACCAGCGGGATCGGTCCCGGATTCAGCACATGCTCCGGCTTGCCCGCCTGACCCAGCGTGAATACATCCGGGTGTTCGAGGAGCCACAGTTCATCCGGCGTGTGTTCATCGCGCTGGCTAGTAAAGGTCTTCATCGCCTGCCAGCAGGGCGAGTAGTCGACGCAGGGAAGATGGCGGATCAGCAGGTTGGGCATGGTGTGATTGTAGGGGCCGACGGTCCGGTTCGTCATCCTGAACCTGCTCCCTTGACCTTGGGGTAACCACAGGGTGGACACTGTTTCCATGAATCTGGTCGGGAGTGCGAAATGTCTACACAGATCCGTTTGATTGTTCCGTCCATGAAATGTGGTGGCTGCGAGCGCAAGATTCGCGCTGCGCTGGAGCCGCTCACTGGTGTTGATGATATTGCCATCGATGTCAGTGGCAAGAGTGTTGAGCTTCGAATGGACGGCAGCGATTCCGCGCCCGTCATGGCTGCTTTGGCGCAGACTGGCTATCCCGCAGAGGTCGTATCGGCTGATGCTGACCCGGAGGCAGAGGCTGACCACTGCAGCATTGATGACCCTCCAGCGCCGATCGAATCAGGCGGCGACGGCATGCGTCTGGCCATTACCGGAGCGACCTGCGCCAGTTGCGTTCGTACTATCGAAACCGCGCTGTCTGCGGTACCTGGTGTTGAAAAGGCCAGCATGAATCTGGCTGACCACAGTGCTCATGTATGCGGTGCGACAAATCCGCAGGATCTTATCGCGGCGATTGAGGCGGCGGGTTATGGCGCATCGGTGGTTGAGGATGAAGACTCGCTGGAGCAAGAGCGTGAGCTTGCTGAACAGAAACTCTATCGTCGACTGATTCGTGACACCTGGCTGGCACTGGGTCTCGGCGCGCCATTGATGGCGTGGATGGTGTTCGGCGGTAGCATGATGGTGCATGCCGGTGGCGCAAGCCAGCTGGTCTGGCTGTTGATAGGCATGCTGACACTCGCCGTGCTGGTGTTTGCCGGCGGACGTTTTTTTATCGGTGCATGGAAAGCCGCTGCACACCATAACGCCAATATGGACACTCTGATCGCCATCGGTACTGGTACAGCGTGGCTGTACTCAATGGTGGTCGTGTTGGCTCCTGCGTTGCTGCCGGAGCAGGCAAGGCATGTGTATTTCGAAGCCTCGGCGATGATCATCGGCTTTATCAATCTCGGCCTTGCCCTGGAGCTGCGCGCACGCGGCCGCGCCAGTCAGGCGATCAAACGGTTGCTTGGTTTGCGAGCCACCACGGCGCGCCGCGTCACGGAGGATGGTAGCGAAGCGGATATCGATATTGCGCAAGTCACTACAGGTATGCGCCTGCGCGTCCGGCCGGGGGAGAAAATTGCCGTCGATGGTGTGGTGGAAAGTGGCTCCACGCTGGTGGACGAGTCGATGCTGACCGGTGAGCCGGTACCGGTGAGCAAGCAGGCGGGGGACAGAGTATCCGCTGGCACGATTAGCCAGCAGGGCAGTCTGATTTATCGGGCTACCCGGGTCGGCAAGGACACGGTACTGGCGCAGATTATTGCGTTGGTCAAAAAAGCACAGGGTTCGCGCCCGCCAATTGGTCGTCTCGCTGATCAGGTGTCTGCGGTGTTTGTGCCGGTGGTGATGCTGGTGGCGATTGCGGCGGCGCTGGTCTGGTTCAATGTCGGCCCGGAGCCGCGCGCCAGTTACGCCATGGTGGCATTGACCACGGTGCTAATTATTGCCTGCCCCTGTGCGCTTGGTCTGGCAACGCCGATGTCAGTGATGGTCGGGGTAGGCAAGGCGGCAGAGTCCGGCATTCTGATTCGTCAGGGTGAGGCGTTGCAGACGGCCTCTGAACTGACCACGATTATTCTCGATAAAACCGGCACCATTACCGAGGGAAAACCGTCGGTGACCAAGGTGTTCGGTTAT
This sequence comes from Gammaproteobacteria bacterium HGW-Gammaproteobacteria-14, assembly GCA_002840115.1. Taxonomy (GTDB): domain Bacteria; phylum Pseudomonadota; class Gammaproteobacteria; order Pseudomonadales; family Alcanivoracaceae; genus PGZG01. The sequence goes on from PGZG01000084.1 coordinate 7,310, forward strand.
GCCGGCTGGTCGGAGGAAGAGGTGCTAGCCCTGGCGGCAGCGCTGGAAAATGCTTCGGAACACCCGCTGGCGTTCGCCGTGATGGAAGCCGCCAGAGCGCGCAGTCTGACCGCTGCTCCGGTGAGCGATTTTGTCGCCGAGAATGGCAAGGGTGTGCAGGCATGCTATCGCGACCACCTGGTGAGAATCGGTAACCTGCGCTGGCTGCGTGAGGAGGGTGTGGATGCGGATGCGGGTTCGGCGGATGCGCGCAGTATCACCGATCAGGCAGGTACACCGTTGTATCTGGCATTGGATAAAGCTCTTATCGGGGTGATCGGGGTGCGTGATCAGATCAAGCCGGATGCTCGTGCCGCGGTGGCTCGCATGCATGCCCGAGGGCTCAAAGTGGTGATGATTACCGGTGATGTACGCAGCACCGCAGAAGCGATTGGCAGGGAGGCCGACATTGATGAGGTGATCGCTGAGGTTTTGCCCGCGGACAAGGCTGCGCACGTTCGTGCGCGACGTGGCCGGGGCGAGCGTGTCGCCATGGTCGGAGACGGTATTAATGATGCGCCGGCGCTCGCTGAGGCCGATGTTGGTTTTGCCATTGGCACCGGAACGGACGTGGCAATTGAAAGTGCCGGGATTACCTTGATGCGTGGGTCCCTGCATGGTGTGGTTGATGCGATTGCGGTTTCGTCTGCCACGGTCCGTAACATCAAGCAGAATCTGGTTGGTGCGTTTCTCTACAACGTGCTCGGTATTCCGGTGGCGGCGGGACTGCTTTATCCGTTCACCGGGATGATGTTCAGTCCAGTGATCGCTGGGCTGGCCATGTCCCTGTCATCGGTGACCGTTGTTTCGAATGCCAATCGTTTGAGATTGTTCCGGGCGAATCCGGACGGGGAGGCGGTATGACTACGTTGCCTGTGACTACGCTGCTGGTAAATG
>PGZG01000302.1 GCA_002840115.1 Gammaproteobacteria bacterium HGW-Gammaproteobacteria-14
TCCATGTCGACCAACTATCTGGAAACCATCCACATGATGGTCGCCATTGGTCTGGGCTGGAGTGTATTACCGGCAAGCATGCTCGATGAGCAGGTCTGTGTGCTTCAAGTGCCCAATGTAACCATTGGCCGCCAGCTGGGGGTGGTGACCCACCCCTCTCGCAGCCCATCAAATGCCGCGCGCTGCTTTGTCGAGTTACTGCGCAAGCAAACCAGGGACGGTCAGGCATAGCGGGCCAGTAACTCGCGGACCTCCGCCACCCGCTCTGACATAGAGCCCATGGACTCATCCTGAACACAACCCTCGACCAAACAGGCAATCATCTCGAAAAAACTTTTATCCAGCGCTTTACGGGATGCCGTGAGTTGCTGGAGGATTTTTTCGCAATCCTCTCCCTCCCGAATCAGTTTTTGCACGCCTCGAATCTGACCCTCAACCCGGGCCAACCGCTTCAGTAGCGCCTGCTGCTTCTCATCACTCGGGCGGACTTGCATACCATACCCCCTTGGGTATTAAAGGATAAGCGGAGTATCCCCGAGATATCGCCGCAAATGCAAGATTAGCGCAACCGGAAAGCAGCAATAATGGCGGCCAACAAAGCCACGGCAGCCGCCATTAAGAAGCTGTCTGCGCCCCACTGCGCCCACAACAACCCCGATAACGACGCACCAACAGCCCAACCCGCACCAAAACCAAAGCTGGAATACAGCGCTTGCCCCTGCCCTGCATGGGCACCCGCAAAAGTGCGATGCAGCCAGGCAATCGCCGCCGCATGAAAGCTACCGAAGCTGGCTGCATGGAGTAATTGCGCCAGCACCAACCAGAACAGGCTGTCCGCCACCGTGCCAATCAACACCCAACGTAGCGCCGCAAGCAGCAAGCTGCCAGTCAGTAGCCAGCGCAACTCGAAGCGCACCAATAAACGATGCATCACCAGAAATAACAGCACCTCGGCAATAACACCCAACGCCCAGAGCTGTCCCGCCACACTGCGGCTGATTCCCATTTCGACAAGATGAATGGTGTAAAAAGTGTAGTAAGGCCCATGGGATAGCTGCA
>PGZG01000303.1 GCA_002840115.1 Gammaproteobacteria bacterium HGW-Gammaproteobacteria-14
CGTTTGCCGGTAATTGGTGTGGGAGGCATTCTTTCCGGTGAGGATGCGGTGGAGAAACAGCGGCTCGGGGCGAGTCTGGTGCAGATCTATAGCGGTCTCATTTACCGCGGCCCAGGGTTGATCGCTGAATCTGTGAAAGCTTGGCGCCCTGAATAGAGAAGGGCCCTGGAGGGGCCCTGTTGAGGCGCCGGAGCGCCCAGATTTCTCCTGACGGAGAAATAGGTTAGGTATTGTCAGCCCATGTTTTTCAGATTGTGGACGCTGGCAACGCCGGTATAGCCATGAATTTGGTCCGTGCGGCCTTCTCGCCAGCCACTGATCCAGTTATATCGGGGGTTTGGGGCACCAAACGGGCAGATATCCTGAGACTTCCCTTCGAGTCCTGCCTGATAACCGCGGGTGTATGCGCGGGTGTCGCGATCTCTTTTGTGTCTTTTCATCGAGTATTTCCTCTCGGTTGGGTCTGGTGCCGGCGCCGTAGCGTTAAATCCGGGCTACCATTTGGGACGGACTACCGTTTAGGACATGCACAGTAGCTCTGACCAATAGTTGTGACATGAGGCTCGCAGTATTGTTCAACGCGCAACGGGGGGCGGACGACTCCGGTGTTCGCCAAAATCCCCGACGCACTTTCAGTATCGGAACCCTGCTGTAGGATGTCGAATATCGAGTTGCGATATACAGGCCTGCCATTAGCAGCTTGATGCATATTGATTAATGTTGAGGTAGTTGTCTTAACTGCCTGATATGAAACCTATCTCATTGAATAGCCAGTTATTTGCAAAACTGATTATTTGAAAGAACGCGTGATTTGGAGAAATGTCTTGGAAATGGTTATCACCTGTATGCCTGGCCTGAGTGAGTTACTGCGTCAGGAGCTGGAGACGATGGGTATTACGGCTGATACCTCCAGCGCTGCCGCCCTGCAGGTGGATATTTCCGTGGAGCAGGCTCTGTATGTCTGTTTTTGGTCGCGGTTGGCCGAGCGAGTGCTGGTACCTGTGGTGCGAGTGGAGGTCGGCCCCCATGAAGCGCCTGCCGCCTTAGCGGCGGGGCC
>PGZG01000085.1 GCA_002840115.1 Gammaproteobacteria bacterium HGW-Gammaproteobacteria-14
CCGGAGGCTGCCTGGGGACAGGCGCGGGATCTGTTGCAGCAGCTTGCTGCTTTGGATGCACAGGGGGCGATCACGCAACATGGCCGGGAAATATTGCAGATTCCCTTGCCTCCAAGGTTGGCCCATATGTTCTGCCAGAGTAGAGCGGCAGGACAGGGACGGTTGGCGGCGGAACTGGCGGTTTTGTTGTCCGAGCGGGATCCGTTACGTAAAGAGGAAGCCCAGCATGCCGGTTGCGATATCAGTGTTCGGCTGGATAGGTTGCGGGATAACCGTCGGCGGGAGCCGCACTGGCAGAACCTGCGCCAACTGGTCAGACGACTGGAGGAGGGAGCTGCGGGCGAGTCGTCTTCCGTAGCGCCGAGCTCCTCATCGTCGGTCGGTGAGTTACTGGCATGGGCATACCCGGATCGCATTGCCCAGCGTCGGCCCGGATCATCTCCCCGTTATTTACTGGCTAATGGTCGCGGCGCCCGGTTAGCAGAGGAAGATCCACTGGCCACGGCACCCTGGCTGGTGGCAGCGCAACTGGAAGGTGGTGGCCGTGAGGCGCGTATTTATCTTGCTGCGATGCTGGATGAGACGTCCTTGGAGAGTGTCTGTAAAGATCAGTTGATGGAAACGGAGGAGGCGGGCTGGGACTCTCGTGCGGCGGCGGTTCGTGGCTGGCGCAGCCGACGTTTGGGGGCGATTGTGGTGAGCCGTGAATCGATGGCACTACCCGCCTCGGAAACGGTGGTTGCTGCGATGCTGGCGGGTATCCGTGAGCTGGGTCTGGCGGCACTGCCCTGGACCCCCGCGCTCAGGCAATGGCAGGCGCGGGTTGGCTGGTTAGCGATGACTGAGGCGCCGGTAAGTGAGTCAAAAGGCGAGCCGGATCACTGGCCAGCGCTGGATGATCAGACCCTGCTGGAGACCCTGGAAAACTGGGCCGCGCCTTATATGGCAGGTATTTATCGAGCGGACCAGTTGCGTCGTTTCCCTTTGGCGGAAGCCCTCCGGGCGCAACTGAGTCCCGCCCGGCAAGCCGCCTTGGCGGCGCAAATGCCGGAGGCGGTTCAGGTGCCCTCCGGTAGCCGAATTACGATTGATTACACGCCATCATCCGGGCCAGTGCTGGCGGTGAAGTTGCAGGAAATGTTTGGCATGCAGGCCTTGCCCGTGCTGGCTTCCGGGCGCTTGCCACTGACCGCGCACTTGCTGTCACCGGCGCGCCGACCGCTGGCGGTCACGGCGGATCTGGCCAGTTTCTGGCGTCAGGGCTATGCCGAAGTGCGCCGGGAAATGCGCGGCCGTTATCCCCGGCATCCCTGGCCTGAAGACCCGTTGCAGGCGGAGCCTCAGCGTGGGGTTAAACGAAAACCGGATTAATAAACAGAAGGCAGTAATGATGACAGTAACCAATATTGTTGAGCTTATGGACAAACAGGGCCTGGTGAATATCCCCACGGGGTGGACACAGGGGCGTGCGGTTTTTGGTGGTTTGATTGCGGCATTAATGTACCGGGCGCTGGAGCAGTGCATAGGCGAGCCTCTGCCGGTCCGTTCGCTGACCGTATCCTTTGTGGCACCGGCGGTGGCCGGTGATCTGCTGTGTGAGGCGGAGGTGTTGCGTCGCGGAAAATCCGTTACCCAGGGACAGTGCCGAGCGTTGCAGAATGGTCAGGTGGTGGCGGTACTGCTGGCCAGCTTTGGGGCCGCCCGGACATCGCTGGTGGCGGTGGAGCCATCCCTTCCACCCGTCTTCAAGGCCCCGGATGAGTGTTTCAGCTTACCCTTCATTGAGGGTATGACACCGGAGTTCACTCGCCACTATGCATTTCGTTGGGGGCATGGAGCGATGCCGTTCAGTGGCGCCGATCGTGCCGATATTGGTGGCTGGATTCGACCTCAGGAATCGGATCAACCGGTGTCTGTTGCCGAGCTGCTCGGTTTGGTGGATGCCTGGCCTCCCGCAGTCTTGCCGATGTTGAAGGTGCCGGCTCCGGCGAGCTCATTGACCTGGACCATTGAGTTTGTCGGTGATATCCACAGCCATACGCAGGGTCTGCCCGCGGGTTGGTGGCAGTATCTGGCCGAAACCGAATATGCGGCAGATGGTTATGTGCATACCCGGGCAAGGTTATGGGATCAGGCCGGCGCGCTGGTGGCTATCAGCCGTCAAACCGTGACCGTGTTTGCATAGTGAGCGCTGATACAGGGGATTTCACAGGCTGTTGATGCAATCCGTAACATAACGGCAGTGGATGCATCTGTTAGAGTACCTGAGGGCCAACAGAGCCCGACGGAAGATGCATAACTGAACTGATATGGAGATTTTCCAGATGGCAAAATTCAACAAGCTGAACCCGTTGGCTGCGACCCTTGGCGCCGCTGTCATGGCCTCTGCATTGTCGGCCACCGCAGTTGCTGCGGAAAACCCGTTTGCTGCCAAAGAGCTGTCCGGTGGTTACCAGCAGTTGGCGGATAAGCATGGCGAAGGCAAATGTGGTGAAGGCAAGTGTGGCGAAGGTAAGTGCGGTGAAGGTAAATGCGGTGAAGGTAAATGCGGTGAAGGTAAGTGCGGTGGCGATAAAGGTGACAAAGGCGGCGAAGGTAAATGTGGCGAAGGTAAGTGTGGCGGCTAATGCTGGCCATGACTGAGACACATTGATTATGTCGCCTCGTTATCCGGTCACTGGTGCCGGGTTGGGTTTGCGGCGGGCCCTGATGGGCCCGCTGGCAGACTCCGACGCTGACAATCTGCCAGATTTTCTTGAAGTCGCTCCAGAAAACTGGATTCCCATTGGCGGCGCACTGCGGCGCCGTTTTGAAATGTTTGCCGAGCGCTATCCTCTGGTGTGCCACGGCTTGTCCCTGTCGCTTGGTGGGCCTGCGCCACTGGATAAAGCCATGCTTGGCGATATTCGCCAATTTCTTGAGCGATACAATGTGCTCTGCTACACCGAGCACTTGAGTTATTGCTCCGATGACGGACATCTTTATGACTTGATGCCGATTCCATTTACTCAGGAAGCGGTGCGCCATGTTGCCGCCCGTATTCGTGATGTGCAGGATTTTCTTGGTCGCCGTATTGGTGTTGAACATGTGAGTTACTATGCGGCGCCGGATCAGGAAATGTCCGAGATTGATTTTATCAATGCGGTGATTGCTGAAGCGGACTGTGACCTGTTGCTTGATGTGAATAATGTTTGGGTAAACAGTATTAATCATCACTATGATCCGCTGACTTTTCTCAAGGCGCTGCCGATAGAGCGTGTGGTGTACTGCCATGTCGCCGGTCATTTTGATGAAGCCGATGATCTGAAAGTCGATACCCATGGTAGCCCGGTGATTGACCCGGTTTGGCAATTGCTTGCCGAGGCTTGTCAGCGAGCCCCGCAAATGCCAGTCCTGCTGGAGCGGGATTTCAATTTCCCACCGCTGACGGATCTGTTGGCGGAGCTGGATCAGGTCCGCGCGATTCAAAATGGCGTGTTCAATACGGTGGCCTCTTCAGCGAGCATGGGCCTGAGAGTGTGATCATGTCTGCACTGCTTGATAGTCAGCGCCGCTTCAGTGCGCATTTGCGTGATCCAGACAATCATGCTGCGCCGGAGGGTATTGAGGATCGGCGCTTGGCTATCTACAGGGATCTTTTCTGGCGCAACATTGAAGGCTTTCTGAGTGCCGGTTTCCCGGTGCTGCGCTCCTTATTAAACGAAGATGACTGGCATTATCTGGTGCGGCGTTTTTTTGCCGATCATCGCTGTGATAGCGGTTACTTTGTTGATATCCCCGAACAGTTTCTGAACTGGCTCTCCGAGGGGTTTCGTGATCAGGAGCGGTATCCGCCGTTTCTTCTTGAGCTGGCTTACTACGAGTGGCTGGAATTGGCGCTGGAAGTGAGCACGGAAGAGATTCCGTTATTGCCGAATTCGCAGGGCGATGTCTGGGAGGGTTGCCTGGTAGTGTCTCCGCTGTGTGCGCTGATGGCTGCGCAGTGGCCGGTTCATCAGATTGCAGCAGATGCTATTCCCGAGATCCCGTTGGAAACTCCGGTGTGGCTATTAGTGTGGCGAGACCGTGCTGATCAGGTTCATTTTATGGAGTTGAATGCGGCCACGGCTCGTCTGGTGCAGCTATTGCAGGAAGGGGAGCCGATCACTGGCACCGCACTACTGGCGAGGTTGGCGGAAGAAATGGGGCAGGAGCCGATGGCCCTTAAGCCTTTCCTGAGCGACATTATCGACCAGCTACGCCGTCGCGATATTATTCTGGGGCACCTCTGATCTGAGTTCGTTAAGTTCTCTCAGGGCGCTATACTTGCCCGTCGATTATCGGAGTTTTTGGGTAATGCGGGTTTTATTGGTTCTCTTGTTGATGTTCAGCACCCTGGCCTATGCCGATGATAGCCGCCATCCCGATGACCCTTGGGAAGGTTTTAATCGTCGAGTATTTGCATTTAATGAGTTTGTCGATCGCAATGCTCTTAAACCCGTGGCTAAAGGGTATCGCCGGGTAATGCCTGGCTGGTTGAGCGATAGCGTAACCCGAGTTTTTCAAAATGCTCTGGATTTTCCAAGCACCGTTAATCATGTGCTGCAATGGCAGTGGCGTCGGGCAGGCCATAGCGGGGGGCGCTTTTTGGTGAACAGCACCATGGGCGTTGGTGGCATGTTTGATATTGCCACCGATATTGGCCTGGAAAAGCGAACTACGGATCTTGGTCTGACGCTAGCGGTGTGGGGCGTGCCGGAAGGGCCTTATCTGGTGCTACCGGGGATGGGCCCGTCGACCTTAAGAGATGCGGCCACGATATGGCCAGAAGACATGATTGCCCTTCGCCGTCTGATTGAACATGACATAACACGTTATAGCGTACTGGCGCTCTATATTGTCGACTTCCGAGAGGGCTTGCTGGATATTGAGGGGGCCATTGTTGGCGATCGCTACGGTTTTTTGCGTGAGGTGTATCTTTCTGGTCGGCGGGTGAAATCCGGGCGAATTGAGGAGGATGACTTTGGTAGCGAGCTTGATGATGCGGATTGGGATGATGATTGGTAAGTTATTTAGAGGTAAGTTATTTAGAATAAATTACCAAAGTTAATTAAACATTGCCCAGCTTGCCGCGAATAAAATCGCTGTGAGCCACATATAGCAGATCTCCCACTTTACGAATGACATACTCTTCTTGCGGGTGTACTTCTCCGTCTGCATGGGCAACAGCCCACATATCAATAATCAGGTCACGACGCTCTTCCGGCTGCCACTGTCGCAGTGTGCGAATCAGCTCATGATAATCCGTGGCGTTTTCTGCGGTATGCCGCGCTTCATCAAGCAGCGCTTCGGCGTCTTCGCCAGTTAATTGCCAGCGTGCTGCCATTCGCTGAATTAATGCACGGCTTTCGCTTTCCTGCCACTGGCCATCAGCACGGGCCACTTCGTACATCAGTGCCGCCGCTGCACGGCGTTGATCCTGCTGCGGACAGACGGTTCTGCCGCTATTGAGACCTTTTAGCCAGCCACGCATCAGATAGCCCCGAGTAGTCCTTCCAGTGTTTCCTGATCACGGGCAAAGCGACGAATGCCATCGGCGAGCAGATCGCAGGCCATTGGGTCATCATTCATTTGCCAACGGAAACTTTGCTCGTTAATGGGGGCAACGGTGCCAATATCTTCAATGTCGGTTCCATCGAGAGCGCGACTGAGCGTGCCGTTGTCTGCCGCCAGTGCGTCGAGCAGGTTAGGTGCAATGGTCAGTTTGTCACAGCCGGCCAGCGCTTCAATTTGCCATAACTGGCGGAAACTGGCGCCCATCACCACAGTGCCGAAACCACGGGATTTTAAGGTGTGGAAAATATCTTTTACGGATTGAACGCCGGGATCATTGTCTGGCCCGGTAATTTCCAGACCATGCTTGAGATGCCAGTCGTAGATTCGGCCGACAAAAGGTGAAATCAGTGTCGCGCCGGCTTCCGCTGCCGCAATGGCCTGGGGCAGGGCGAACAGTAACGTCAAATTGCAGCGGATCCCTTCTTCTTCGAGTACTTCGGTGGCGCGAATACCCTCCCAGGTGGAGGCAATCTTGACCAGAATACGATCGCGCTCAACACCCAGTTCGCGGTACATGGCCACCAACCGTCGTGCACGGGTCACCATGGCATTGGTATCAAACGATAATCGGGCATCCACTTCGGTGGAGATCAGTCCGGGAATACTATTGAGAATTTCGCTGCCGGTGACGGTGGCAAAGGCATCACAGAGCAGACCGATATCGTGGCTGGGGCTTAACTGCCCGGCAAACCGTTTTGCCGTCATTAGCAAATGCTGGTGCTGAGGCTGTTTGGCCACCGACAGCAACAGGGAGGGGTTGGTAGTGGCATCCACGGGCTGACTGCTACGAATGGCGTCAAGATCGCCGGTGTCCGCTACCAGAGTGGTCCACTGGCTCAGTTGATCGCGTTTACTGGTCATAAAGCAACATCCTCGGTACTTGATAAACGCGGCACTCGGGCCAGGGCGTCCATCAGAATCTGTGGCGTGGTCTCAGCCCGGTGCATGGTTTCGCTCAGATGGCGGCGAAAGGCACGGGCACCGGGTACGGCTTGAAAAAGATTCAGAATATGTCGCAGTGCATGCTTGGGATGATGGCCTTCCGCGAACCGTTTTGCCAGATAAGGCATGAAGGCTTCGGCAATATCGTGGCGGCTGGGCTGGGGACGAGGGTCATCAAACACAATGCGATCAGCATCAATAAGAAAATAGGGGTTTTGGTAGGCCTCGCGCCCAATCATAACGCCATCGACTTCGCCCAGATGTTCGCGAACCTGATGAAAATCACGGATGCCACCATTAATAATGACTTCGATATCGGGAAAGTCACGTTTGATATCGTAGGCACGCTGATAAATAAGCGGCGGGATCTCCCGGTTCTCTTTCGGTGATAGCCCTGAGAGAATTGCCTTGCGAGCATGAATGGTAAAGCTATTGCAGCCAGCGGCGCGTACTTTTTCGACAAATCGATGCAAAAAAGCGTACTCATCCTGATCATCGATGCCGATACGGCTTTTCACGGTCACCGGAATTTTCACAGCAGCCTGCATTGCTGCAATACAGTCAGCCACCCGGTCTGGATCTGCCATCAGGCAGGCGCCAAATTGACCGGACTGCACCCGATCTGACGGACAGCCTACATTCAGGTTGACCTCGTCGTAGCCAAAGTCTTCACAGATTCTGGTTGCCTCGGTCAGTTGCTTGGGGTCACTGCCACCAAGTTGCTGGGCCACCGGGTGCTCCGCTTCATCAAAACCGATCAGCTCCTCCCGCTTGCCGAAAATTACCGCTTGGGCGGTAACCATCTCGGTATACAGCAAGGTATGACGGCTGATCAGGCGGGCCAGATAACGATAGTCGCGGGTGGTCCAGTCCATCATGGGGGCGACGGACAGACGGCGATTGAGGTGTAGCGGGGCGAGGTTGCTCATGGGGCGACAGTGTACCATCTGGCTACCTCGGTAGCCGAGGCCCCAAGGTGTTATTCAGAAGCACCTTGGCCGGGCTCGATACGGTACTGCTCAATGGGCTTGCCGTCGGCGCCCACCAGGTTCACCTCGACAGGGATGTTCTGGAGAAAAGCGTGGGAGTCTGATTTGCGCAGGTTTCTCAGATACTCCTTTACTCGCCCGGCAATCCACGGATGGATAGTGGCTTTGAACTTTACCTTGCCACATTTTTTACCGCGGGATTTCCCCCACTCAAACAGTTCGGCACTGATTTTTTCAAAGTGCCCCTGAAACTGATTGAAGTCATCGGCCATCACATAAATATCGAAGATATAGATACTCGATAAAAACCCCCCTTTTTCTTTAATTTCGCGGGTGCGCATACGCGATTCGAGCTTGATGCCGGGGCTGTTGCCATCGACAAACTTCACCGCAGTGGCGGGGGCTTGTGCATTGCTGGGGGCGGTATTAATAAGGAGTGCTTCCAGTGCGTTGATAACGTCACGGCCTCGCTGGAAGCGCTGCTCCGGATCTTTG
>PGZG01000304.1 GCA_002840115.1 Gammaproteobacteria bacterium HGW-Gammaproteobacteria-14
TTACTGCCGCTGAAATCCCAGTCACAGAAGTCATAATCCGATCGGGCGCTGAAAAAGCGCCAGGACACCACACCGCTGGAATCGATAAAGTGTTCGACGTAATTGTTGGGTTCGGTGACCGCCATGCTATTGAAAGTGGGCGGCGGCAGATCATTCAGGCCTTCGAAACTGCGGCCCTGCAATAGTTCGGTCAGGCTGCGCTCCAGCGCCACCTGAAAACTGGGGTGGGCACCAAAGGAGACAAACACGCCACCGGTTTTCGGGTTCATCAGGGCAACACACATCACCGGAAACTGGCCGCCGAGGGAGGCATCCTTAACCAGCACCGGAAAGCCCTGGGCTTCCAGTGCGGTGATGCCTTCCTGAATATGCGGGTAACGCTTCAGTACGGCCTCTGGCACATCGGGCAATGCAATTTCATTTTCGATGATGTCTTTTTTGACAGCGCGTTCGAAAATTTCTGACAGGCACTGCACCTGAGCTTCCGGCAATGTATTGCCAGCGCTCATGCCATTGCTGAGGTAGAGGTTTTCAATCAGGTTGGACGGGAAGTATACCGTTTCGCCATCGGACTGGCGCACATAGGGAATGGCGCAGATGCCGCGTTCCGGGGTGCCGGAGTTGGTATCAAACAGATGGCTGCCGAGCAGTTCGTCATCGGGGTTATAGATGGGCAGACAGTGGTCGTCGAGAATGCCGGCTGGCAGTTCTCCATTCGGCCCCGGCTGAAACCATTTTTCGTTGGGATAATGGACATATTCACTGTTGGCGATGTCCTGGCCAAAATACTGGTCGTTGTAGAAAAAATTGCAGCTCAGGCGCTCAATAAATTCCCCCAGCGCCGAGCAAAGCGCCGCCTCTTTGGTGGCGCCCTTGCCATTGGTAAAGCACATGGGTGAGGCTGCATCACGGATATGCAGTGACCATACATGGGGCACGATATTGCGCCAGGAAGCGATTTCGATTTTCATGCCAAGGCCGGCGAGAATGGCGCTCATATTGGCAATGGTTTGTTCCAGTGGCAGG
>PGZG01000001.1 GCA_002840115.1 Gammaproteobacteria bacterium HGW-Gammaproteobacteria-14
TGGCTTTTTCAAACGCGGGCACTGCATCGTCGAGAATATTACTGGCCCCGGCGGACAAAGCCCTATCAGCCCACAGGCGTAGGGATTTTTCCCAGTCGCCAACGACTTCGCCACTACGGCCTTCCTGCTGCTTCAGCTCCGGCGGCAAATCATCCACCAGCACTTCGCGCCCGGAAGCCATCACGGTAAGCCAACGACAAACGTTTTCCATTTGCCGAACATTGCCCGGCCAACCCAGGGAACTGAAGTAGCGCTCTGTGTCCTTGTGCAGGGTTTTCGCTTCCACGCCCAGCTCCCGTGCGGCGCGCTGCAGGAAGTGGCGCGCCAGCCGGGGGATATCCTCTCGACGCTCCGCCAGCTTGGGAATATGAATACGAATCACATTGACCCGGTGGAACAAATCCTCACGAAAGTCCCCATCGGCCACCAGCTTCTCAAGGTTCTGATGGGTTGCGGCAATAATCCGCACATCCACCTTGATGGGACTGGTGCCCCCTACCCGATAAAACTCACCTTCCTGCAAAACACGCAGTAATCGGGTTTGCGCCTCAATGGGCATATCGCCGATTTCATCAAGAAACAGGGTGCCGCCATTAGACTGCTCGAAGCGGCCAATACGCTGGGCGTTGGCCCCGGTGAAACTGCCTTTTTCGTGGCCAAACAACTCCGACTCGATGAGATCCTTCGGGATCGCCGCCATGTTGAGGGCCACAAACGGCTTTTCTTTACGCACCGAATGCCGATGCAGAGCACGGGCAACCAGCTCTTTACCCGTGCCCGACTGGCCATTGATCAATACCGTGACATTGGAGTGGGACAGCCGACCAATGGCGCGGAATACCTCCTGCATGGCCGGTGCTTCACCAATAATTTCGGTGGGCACTTCCAGCACCACCTCCACCGGCTCGCCTTGCTGCTCCGCACGATGGCGAATCGCACGCTTGACCAGCGCCACGGCCTCATCCACATCAAATGGCTTGGGCAAGTACTCAAAAGCACCGCCCTGATAGGAAGCCACCGCAGAGTCCAGATCCGAATGCGCGGTCATAATAATCACCGGCAGTTCAGGAAACTTGCGCTGCAAAATACGCAGCATCCTGAGACCGTCTGTGCCCGGCATACGGACATCCGAGATCAGGACATCGGGCTGGGAATCACCATTTTCCAATTCGTTGAGCGCTTCGTCGCCATCTTCAAAGCAGCGTGTCGCAAAACCATCCTGCCCCAGAGCCTTATCGAGTACCCAGCGAATTGAACGGTCGTCATCAATAATCCAGACGTTAGCACTCATGAAGATTCACCTTCTCCTTCCGGCGGCAACAACTCCAGCGGCAGAAAGACGCTGAATACGGTTTTTCCGGGACGGCTCTCACACTCGATCAGACCACGATGCTGACCAATAATGGATTGCGAAATCGAAAGGCCAAGCCCCGTGCCATTGGCACGACCACTGACCATGGGGTAGAACAACATTTCCTTCAGCTCATCGGGCACTCCCGGCCCGCTATCTTCGATATCCACTCTTGCAACCAGTCGGTGTCGCAAGGAGCCGATGGTAAATTGCCGCAATGCCCGTGTTCTCAGCACCATGCGATTACTGGCCGCGCCAGCCTCAGTCATGGCCTGCACACCGTTGCGTACCAGATTCAGAAATACCTGTATTAACTGGTCCCGATCCGCAGGAGCCTCTGGCAAGGAAGGGTCATAGTCGCGGTCAATCACCAAATTGTCCGGATGCTCTGCCAACAGCAGCTGCCGCACATGTTCAAGACATTCGTGTAAGTTCACTTGGGTAAAGTGCGGCAGACGCCTTGGCCCCAGCATGCGATCAGCAATATTCCGCAGACGATCCGCTTCATCAATAATCACTCGGGTATATTCCGCCAGCTCCGCATCCGGCAGGGCCCTCTCCAGTAACTGTGCCGCCCCACGAATGCCACCCAAAGGGTTCTTCAGCTCGTGGGCAACGCCTCGGACCAGGGCGCGGGTCGCCTGATGGGAGTGCAATAACGCATCCTCCCGGGTAATTCGCAAAAGACGATCGAGCTGCTGCATCTCAATCAGCAGAGTCGGGAGCTGCCCGGGTTCATTGATCTGGCTAACGCTGTAATCCACCGTTATCTCCAACCCTGGGCCGGTATGTAACCGGGCCTCCCGACGGGTAAAAGGGTGAGCCTCATCAATGCATTTCTGCAGCGCCATACGGGCTTCATCATCGGCGAGGAAATAATCCGGCAGCGGCGAACCAACAATCCGCGCAGCACTCACCGACAACAACGTTTCCGCCGCCGGATTCAAATAGCGAACCACCAACTTGCCATCGAGCAGCAGCACCGCCGTCCGCAGGTGATCCAGGAGCCGTTTGTGAAATGAGGATTCAGTCATCACTGCCTTCAAAGCAAGTTTCAGGCCATAGAAGAGTGCAGCCCGCGCACCGGGCAGGGGCAGGGTTATGCCGTGAATTTCGCGATTCTGCCGAAATCACCATGCACCATAAAGGTGCAAGTTAGCGGGTCAGCGCCATCAGGGGAAGGGAAATCAAAAAAACGGTGGCCGCAAACCATCGCTGCCAATAGCAAGCAGGGGTTACAAGGGCCGATGCAGAAGCTTGTTGCAGTAGTTAAGGACGCTTGGGAGAGCTATCAGACCCCGTTAAGCCCCACGCCTCACGATCTTCCTCTTTCATGCCCACCTCCCATTCCTGAAGGCCAAAATCCGGACGATGCATCATGACGCTGGCGCGATGCACATAAACCACCACCGGCGCTGACTGTGATACTCGCTTGCCCTCGGCGTCGTCCACCACAAGCTGAAGCCGATGCTCACCACGCTCTGGTTGCACCAACTGAAACCCCGACAGTGGCGCTCCGTTATGAAGCACACGCAAGGAGTGACCCTCTCCAAGAGCAGGCTCCACAGACACTGAAATGGCAAGCGGTTCAGAGGGATTTTGAAATACAGCCTGGTCCACAGGAGAAGTGATGGCTAACTTATATTCCACTGACACAGGCTCCGACTCTTCTTGAAGAGGAGCGCGCCGGGGTGGTGGCCGAGGTACTGTATTCAACGGCTTGAGCTCTACCTCCTGAGCCGGAAGATGCTCCGGCGGTGAGTCAGTAAATACCGTATTGCCATGCTCATCCACCATTCGATAGATACGCTTTACTCTTTCATCTGCAGCCGAGGCACTAACATCCTTCTCAACAGCATAGGAGGTTACGGAGACAATCATGGTAATC
This sequence comes from Gammaproteobacteria bacterium HGW-Gammaproteobacteria-14, assembly GCA_002840115.1. Classification (GTDB taxonomy): domain Bacteria; phylum Pseudomonadota; class Gammaproteobacteria; order Pseudomonadales; family Alcanivoracaceae; genus PGZG01. The sequence continues at coordinate 3,240 of PGZG01000001.1, forward strand.
AACGGCGCAATCCAAAGCTTCATGGTGCAGTCTCATTTCATTGATCATTCCATTCTGGGCTGACATAACGCTAAAAAAAAGCGTTTCATGCACATCTCCAACGGTTGCCCGTAAATCACGAGCAACAAAAAAGGGCCCGAAGGCCCTTTCCTGTTCACGAGACTAACGGGTATCCGTTAGACCGAGTAGTACATATCGAACTCGACCGGGTGCGGGGTCATGTTCAGGCGGTCTACGTCGGCACGCTTCAGGCCAATGTAAGCCTCCAGCATTTCCTTGGAGAACACGCCGCCTTTCAGCAGGAAGTCGTGATCGGCTTCCAGCGCATCCAATGCCATGGTCAGGGTGTGCGATACGGTCGGGATTGCTTTCGCTTCCTCGGCCGGCAGATCGTACAGGTCCTTGTCCATGGCATCGCCCGGGTGGATCTTGTTCTGGATACCGTCCAGACCTGCCATCAGCAGAGCCGCGAAGCACAGGTACGGGTTGGCGCCCGGATCCGGGAAGCGGGTCTCGATACGACGCGCCTTCGGGTTCTTAACGAAAGGAATACGGATCGAGGCAGAGCGGTTGCGAGCCGAGTAGGCCAGCATTACCGGTGCTTCAAAGCCCGGAACCAGACGCTTGTAAGAGTTGGTCAGCGGGTTGGTCAGCGCGTTGATGGCGCGGGCGTGCTTGATGATACCGCCGATGTAGAACAGTGCGGTTTCAGACAGGCCACCGTAGACATCACCGGCAAACAGGTTCTTGCCATCCTTGCTCAAGGACTGGTGCACGTGCATACCCGAACCGTTGTCGCCAACCAGCGGCTTCGGCATGAAGGTAGCGGTTTTGCCATAGGCGTGAGCAACGTTGTGTACGCAGTACTTGAGGATCTGAACTTCGTCAGCCTTCTTCACCAGGGTGTTGGCGCCAACGCCGATTTCACACTGGCCAGCGGTGGCCACTTCGTGGTGATGCACTTCAACGTGCAGGCCCATCTGGGTCATCGCTGCAGACATGGCCGCACGCAGATCATGCAGGCTGTCTACCGGCGGAACCGGGAAGTAACCACCCTTGACGCGCGGACGGTGACCGCTGTTGGCACGCTCGAAGTCATCGCCGGAAACCCAAGCCGCTTCTTCAGAGTGGATCTGGTACATCTGGCCGCTCATGCCAGAGCTCCACTTGACGCCGTCAAATACGAAGAACTCCGGTTCCGGGCCGAACAGGGCGGTGTCGGCAATGCCGGTGGACTTCAGGTATTCCTCAGCGCGCTTGCCAATGGAACGCGGATCACGGTCGTAGCCCTGCATGGTGGCCGGCTCGACGATGTTGCAACGCACGATCACAGTGCTGACATCGGAGAACGGATCCATCACGGAGGAGGAATCATCCGGCATCAGGATCATGTCGGACTCGTTGATATGCTTCCAGCCGGCGATGGACGAGCCGTCAAACATCTTGCCGTCTTCGAAGAAATCTTCGCTAACGTCTGCAGCCGGGTAGGTCACGTGCTGCTCTTTACCGTGGCTGTCGGTGAAACGCAGGTCCACCCACTTGACGTCGTGCTCTTTGATCAAACCGATAGTTCTGCCAGTCATGATTGTGCGTCCTCCCGGAACGGCGTGAGTTTACCCGAGCCGACAGGAACGCCGGAGCGGGAGTTGGTTACTGTTAGTACTAGTGAGCAAAATGCGTGCCATCTGTCAGATGCGTAATTTCAGCACGATAGACAGCAGACCTGAAATGAAGCACCCCAAAAAAGAGCAGGATCTCACAGCATTGCACCAAAATAGTGCCATCAAGTCGAAAAACCCGGCCATGATACTCTCACCAAAGCCTGTGGTCTGCTTTTTTACGCCTCAGACCTGGAACCGAAGCGCTGCTGACAAAAACGAATCCGCTCTTGAGCACCCACCTCAATGCCCTGCTCCCGGCAGCGCTCCATTTCGGCCTCCACCGTCTGGCAGCGTTCCATCAAGCCCGCGTCATTGGCGATCTGGATATTCAGGCCCGGACGGGCATTAAGCTCAAGGATCATCGGCCCGGCATCGCAATCCAGCACCATATCAACGCCCAGATAGCCGAGGCCGGTAATATCGTAACTACGGCTAGCCAACTGCAGAAACTGCTCCCAATAGGGCAACTGCACTCCGGACACCGGGCTGGCGGTATCCGGATGGCGGTCAATTTTCAGGTTATGCCAAGTCCCCCCCATAGTGATGCCCGAGGCCAGATCCACGCCGACCCCAATAGCTCCCTGATGCAGGTTAGCTTTGCCCTGACTCTGCCGGGTGGGCAACCGCAGCATGGCCATCACCGGATAACCGCAGAGAACAATAATGCGGATATCCGGAACGCCCTCAAAGCTGATGGCAGAAAACACATTATCCGGGCGCACCCGATACTCAATCAGAGCACAATCCCGATGCCCACCAAGGGAGTAAATCCCCGACAAAATGCCGGAAACATGGAATTCCAGTTCATCCAGACTCATCAGTCGACCCGACGAAGTCCGAAACATGCTATCGAAGCGGTCAGAGATCACCACAATACCGTCACCACCGGCGCCTTGAGCCGGCTTGATAACGAAGTCCCGGTGACCACTGAGCAGCGCGCCCAACCCGGCGATGCCCTGCTCAGTGGAAATCACGCCATAGAGCTCCGGCACCTCAATACCGGCAGCAATGGCGCGCTGCTTGGTTTGCAGTTTGTCGTCCACCAACGGGTAAAGATGGCGGGGGTTATAACGCAACACCAGCTCACCATTACGTTGATTGATACCCAGCACACCTTTGCGACGCAAAGCCCGCCAGGTTTTTAGCCAGAACATTCAGAGTCTCTCCACGGACCGAAGCACCGCATCATCACTTTCAATTTGATAAGCCTGTCAATCTTTTGTCAGCGCCCGGAAACGCCGCAATTCACTCAGGCGATATCCCCGATAGTGACCCATCAGCAACATCACGCTGACCACCACAAGTAGTGCTCCGGGAAAGGTAAAGAAAAAGTAAGTCAAATCCGGACGAATCATCAGCAAATGAGCCAACGTTGCCGCCAACAAGGTGCCCAGTGCTACTTTCATGGAGTGCAGACCGCCACGCTCCTCCCAAACAATCGACAATCGCTCAATCACCATGGTCAGAATGACCATCGGGAAAAGCGCCACGGATAATCCGCGTTCCAGGCCAAGCCTGTGACCGAATACACTGATCAGGGTGATCACCACCACTACAAAGGTGAGTACCACAGAAAGCCGGGGCAATAATTGAAGGCGCAGATGATCCAGATAGGAGCGTAGCGACAGCCCCAGCGCCGTCACCACAGTAAACAGGAAAATCCCCCAGATCAGGTCCGTTTCCCGAAATGCCAGCGCCACCAGCACCGGTGTGAAGGTGCCCAGAGTTTCCACCCCAACCAGATTTCGCAACATCAGAATCAATAACACGCCCAGCGGAATCATCATGATGATCCGGAATGTCTTTTGCGACTCCAGCGGCAAGTCATACAACGACAACCCCCAGAAAACCCGCTGCTGTAACGGCTGCACATTGCGCGCCATTTGAATGGTGCTCATTTCACTGCGATGCACGCTAAATTGCAGGCGAGGCAGGGAGGCGCCTTCAACCTGAACCAACGGGTCCGAGCCCGTCCACCAGACAATGCTCTGCTCCGGCAAACCCTGCTCTGCCGTCAGCGGGTTCAGGTATAGCCAGGACTCGCCATTAAAACTTCTCAGCCACATTTCCGGGCTCACGGATTGGCCACTCAGTCTGAGTACGTGCACCTGCTCCACTGGCACATGGGCAGCGCTTAACAGCATTTCCACCACCCGGGTGCGTTGCTCTACGGAGCGATCTCCAGCCAACAGCAAGCGGACGCTGTCGTTAGTGTCATCGTTAACGGTGGCAATGGTTTCACTGACGAAGGTCTGAATATCTGCAGAACGCTCGCGAATTGGCCCCAGCAGGGCTTCTGCGGCAGCACGCTCTGCACCCTCAAGCGGCTCACTGGGGCGAAACTGCGGACTGCTCGCCGGGCCTCGCTCCACAACAAAGCGTCGTGCCAACACCAGCCGGTAATAGAGCACCTGCTTTCCTGCGGCCCGTCGGGTGGACCAGGTAGCCAGGCGATTGCCATTATGGGTAGAAACATTGATGCCGTATTTATTGCCGACAAAGCTTTCACTCAGGGTGACGAACTCACCTTTCCCGGAGGGCACATACATTTCCAGCTTGACCGGACTATTGTCCTCGCCCTGAAACTCGATACGTGCATCGACAATCCACACCGGATCCACCTCGGAATCCGACAGAGGGATTTCCTGCACCAATACTTGCCAGAGCACACTGCCCACACCAAGCAAACAAAGGAACAACGCCAATAGGCGGGCATGCAGGCGCACGGTGCGCATTAATTATCCTCTTGGTCTTCATTTTCAGGGCGGTAACGAACCGCATCATCGGCACCTTCGCAGAGCGGCTTGCCTGCGGACCACTCCATGTCGGAGTCCACCAACGCCCGCATTTCCCGTAGCGCTCCAGCCCCCAGCAATAATGGCTGTCGGAAGCGACGGCGATCCGCGAGATTGACATCAACCTCCGCCGCTCGGTTACCAATACAGATCATCAGCGATAGCACCGGGCGACGAGCATAATCCTTGTCCTCCCCCTCCTCATAGTCCCCCGCCCGACGACGGATACGAACATTGTGGGAGCGAGGCTGCTCAAGATCTCGCAAATCCATGCCATCCACCGCCAGATCAAAACGAACCCAAGGCTTACCATCACGGTTGAAATGGCGAACATTAATGGCACTCAAAGAAGAGCTGTGCGCGCCAGTATCCACCTTGGCCGGTAAAACCACCCCCAAGTCTGGCAGATAAACCTGCTCGTTTAGTCCGTAGATAACCTTGGCCGTGGGTACTGCGGGAGCAGCTGGCGCCCCATGGACGACCGTAGAGCACACCACCAACAGTACCGCCACGCAATATGCATGGGTTTTCACAGACTTCTCCTCTTACTACGTAGTCCCGATCCGACCCTTTCACCATACAGGGGTTCCTCAGCGGCGCTTTTCTGGGGCCAAGGGCAACACTTCAGGCAATAATGACATTAATCCCGACCGTCGGCACGGGCACCCGGAGAAAACCTCCCGACGGACGGCGATAAATCATTGGTATTGTGTCGGGGCGCGTACTGCTATACTGCGCGCCCTTTTATTCCGCCTGCGGTAGAAAATCTGTGATCGAACGCCTTCGTAACATCGCCATCATCGCCCACGTTGACCATGGCAAAACCACCCTCGTTGACCGTCTTTTGCAACAGTCCGGCACTCTTGGTGAGCGTGCGGGCAACGTCGAACGGGTCATGGACTCAAACGATCAGGAGAAAGAGCGGGGCATCACAATTCTCGCCAAAAACACCGCATTGAAGTGGAATGACTACCGCATCAATATCGTCGACACCCCCGGACACGCCGACTTCGGTGGCGAAGTGGAGCGCGTATTGTCGATGGTTGACTCCGTACTATTGCTGGTCGACGCTCAGGATGGCCCGATGCCGCAAACCCGGTTCGTCACCCAGAAAGCCTTCGAACAAGGCCTGAACCCCATTGTTGTGATCAACAAGGTTGATCGCCCCGGCGCTCGCCCGGACTGGGTGATGGACCAGATCTTTGATCTGTTTGATCGCCTGGGCGCCACCGATGAGCAGCTCGACTTCCCGGTGGTTTATGCATCGGCCCTGAACGGCATTGCCGGTCTCGACGTGAACAATATGGCGGATGATATGACGCCACTGTTTCAGGCCATTGTCGACAAGGTGCCATCGCCTCAGGTGGATCAGGAAGGCCCGCTGCAAATGCAGGTTTCGTCGCTGGATTACAACTCCTACGTTGGCATGATCGGCATTGGCCGCATCACCCGCGGCAAATTGAAAAGCAACTCTCCGGTAAAAGTCATCGATCGCCATGGCAAGGTGCGCAGCGGCCGTGTGCTGACCGTAATGGGCCACCATGGTCTGGAGCGTATCGAAGTACCGGAAGCTTCCGCGGGCGATATCGTCTGCATCACCGGTCTGGATCCGCTGGATATCTCCGACACCATTTGCGACCCGGCCAATGTCGAAGCCATGCCGCCGCTGAAGGTCGACGAGCCCACCGTCAGCATGTTCTTCCACGTAAACACCTCACCGTTTGCGGGTCAGGACGGCAAGTACGTCACCAGCCGCAACATTCGTGATCGCCTGCAGGACGAGCTCAAGCACAACGTTGCCCTGCGTGTCGAAGATACCGATAGCCCGGACCGTTTCCGCGTATCCGGCCGTGGCGAACTGCATCTGTCGGTGCTGATCGAAACCATGCGCCGCGAAGGCTACGAGCTGGCTGTGGGTCGCCCGGAAGTTATCCTGAAAGAAATCGACGGTGTAAAGCAGGAGCCCTACGAGCAGTTGGTCCTTGATGTGGAAGAACAGCATCAGGGCCCGATCATGGAACAGATGGGCATGCGTCGCGGTGTAATGAGCAATATGACACCGGACGGTAAAGGTCGTGTGCGCCTTGAGTATGTGGCGCCGTCACGTGGCCTGATCGGTTTCCGTTCATTGTTTATGACCCTGACCTCCGGTAGCGGTATTTTTAACGCCACCTTCTCCCATTACGGTGACTTCCGTCCTGGCACCGTTGGTGAGCGCAATAACGGCGTACTGATTTCCAATGTCGCCGGTAAAGTGCTGGCCTACGCCCTGTTCAATCTGCAGGAACGTGGCCGTATGTTTATTGAGCCAAACGTGGAAGTGTATGAAGGCCAGCTGATCGGCATCCATAGCCGCGATAACGACCTCGTGGTCAACCCGACCAAGGCAAAACAGCTCACCAACATCCGCGCCGCTGGCACCGATGAAAACATTCTGCTGACCCCGCCGATTCGCATGTCGCTGGAGCAAGCACTGGACTTCATCGATGACGACGAGTTGGTGGAAGTCACTCCGCATTACATCCGCCTGCGCAAGAAGCGCTTAACGGAATCAGAGCGTAAACGCGCCAGTCGCTGATCGCTCACGGAGCTTGCCGCAGCCCTGCGGCAAGCTCCGGCACCCGGGTGCCCCAGATGATCCATATCGCCCTCTTTGAACCGGAAATCCCTCCCAATACAGGCAACATCATTCGCCTTTGCGCGAACACTGGCTGCCGCCTGCATTTAATCGAGCCACTGGGTTTTTCTCTGGATGAAAAAAAACTGCGCCGTGCCGGGCTCGACTATCGAGAGTTCGCGGACGTTCGCTGCCACCCCAGCCTGAACAGCATGCTGACATCGATGCCGGGACAACGACTGATCGCACTGAGCAGCAAGGTTCAGCGCCGTTATGACGAGTTTGTGTTCAATACGGGGGATATTTTGCTGTTCGGGCCAGAGAGCCGAGGATTACCGAAAGAAGTGATGCAGCAGATTACCGAAGCAAACCAACTACGCATCCCGATGATGACTGAAAGTCGCAGCCTGAATCTCAGTAATGCGGTTGCGGTAGTTACCTATGAAGCCCTGCGACAGCAGGGCTTCATAGGCATGCAGTAATCAAGCTTAGTGCGCTGTCTGATCCGCCTGTTCAACCTGCTCGGCGCGCTTTGCCTTGGCCTGCTGGAACAGCGCATCGAAATTAATCGGCTGGAGCTGAAAGGCAGGGAAAGAGCCATGATTAATGGTTGAGGCAACCACTTCCCGCAGGTAGGGAAACAGAATGCTCGGGCAGTAAGCCCCCAGCAGTTGCTCCAACTCCTGCTCACCAGCGCCACTAATGGTAAAAATACCGGCCTGTTTGATTTCCACCAGATAGATAGTTTTGCCTTCCTGCTCCGCCGTCAGGGTAACCGCAACTTCAACTTCATAATCATTGCCCTCGCCGATACGGCGGGCACTGTTATTCAACTGCATATTCGCAGTGGGGCTCCATTTACCGGAAAACACTTCCGGCGCTCCCGGCGATTCAAATGACAGGTCTTTCACATAAATCCGTTGAATCTGGAATACTCGCTGGGCCTGCTCAGTCATAACATTTCTCCATCAAAAATTAGTGCGGTGAAAATTTTCACACCGGCGGGAAAATCCTTACAGCAGCAGCCGTCAACCCGCCAGCAACCGATCAAGCTGCCCCTGGCGCTCCAGCGCAAACAGCTCATCGCAACCACCGACGTGGGTTTCGCCCACCCAGATTTGCGGTACGGTACGGCGGCCACTGCGCTCAATCATCTGTTGCCGTAGGGCGCCATCAGCACTGATATCAATATCCGTTACCTGCGCCTGCTTACTCCCCAGTAAATGTTTGGCTCGAACACAGAAAGGACACCATGGGGTGCTATATATCAAAACCTCTGCCATTAGCCTTTGACCACCGGCAGGTTATCGGCGCGCCATCCCTGAATACCGCCCTGAATACGGAAAATCTTCTCAAAGCCACTGCCACGCAGCTGGCGGCCCGCCGCAGATGCCTGATGACCAATCTTGCAAATCAGCACCACGGGTTTGTCCTTGAACCGATCCAGCTCAGTCAGCCTCTCCGCTAACTGAGAAAACGGAATATTAATACTGCCGGCAATATGACCCTGGCGGAATTCGTCCGCATCACGCACGTCCACCACCTTGGCGTCTTCACGGTTGACCATATTGGTGGCCTGCTGCGGAGACACCGTCTGTCCCCCTCGACGGGCTTCCATGGAAAAAAACACCGCCCACAACACAAAGAAGGCAGATACCAGCACATAGTGGTTAATCACAAACTCAAACAGACGATCCATTTCACTATCCAGCAATCGGGAAATCGGCGCAGAGTATACCAAGCTGCTCCGGAATAGCTAAGGAGCGCGACAACCGAACGGATGGCCTAACTGAGCGGGTAGTCGGCAACAGGGCTTCCCTCTCCGCCTCCCATGGGGTAAAACGCCGACATGAGAATGTTTCTTGTCCTGCTACTGCTATCCAGTCCCGCCCTTGCCACCGCGCCAACCCCGGCGCAGCTGGCAGAGCTGCGCGCCAACATCAGCGAGCTGGAACAGGCACTACGCTCGGATACCGGTGAGCGGGACGGGGCGCAAGCGGCGTTGCGGGAAGTAGAGCTGAAGCTCTCCCGGCTCAACCGGGAGCAACGGTCACTTGAACAGCGACGCCGCGACGCCGCCGCGGAGCTGGAACGCCTGGAAGTTCGCCAGCGTCGCATGGCGGCGGAGCGCGGGGTACAACTGGATTGGGTGGCGAAAACCATCCGGGCGGACTATATCAACGGTCGTCAGGAGCTGGTGCGATTACTCCTGAATCAGCAGGAACCTGACCGGGTAGCACGCATGCTGCGCTATCAGGAATACTTCCAGCGTGCCCGTTACGAGCGAGTCACCACCATCAATCGCGACCTTGAAGAGCTACTTCTGGTCGTGCTGGAAACCGAAGCCGCACGCGAAAGCCTTGAGCAGCGACGCGCTGAAATTCTCGTCCAGCAACAGGCTCTGGACAGCGCCCGACGTGAACGCAGCGAGACGCTGGCGACGATCAACCAACGCATAGGTAGCACAGAGCAGCGCCTCGCCCGAATGCGTCAGGATGCCGCCCGACTGGACACCCTGCTCAATGATATGGGGCGGACCCTGAGCGATATCCCGGCACGCCCCTCCGGCGAGCCTTTCGGCAAGCTCGCCAACAAGCTGCCCTGGCCTGTGCCACGGCGAATCACAGCACGGTTTGGTAGCCCCCGCGAAGGCTCCGTGCGCTGGAATGGCGTCTTGCTTGATGCCGCCGCCGGTACGCCGGTACGCGCCATTCATCCCGGCCGCGTGGTGTTTGCCAATTGGCTGCGCGGTTACGGCATGCTCATCATCGTCGACCATGGTGACAGCTTTTTATCTCTCTACGGACACAACCAGTCGCTGCTGCGGGAAGTGGGCGAATGGGTCAGCACCGGCGACGTACTAGCACAGGTGGGAGACTCCGGAGGCTTCCAGCAAAACGGTCTGTACTTCGAAATCCGCCGTGCCGGCGTGCCAGTGAACCCAGACCAATGGTGTAATAGCCGTGTTACACTGCCGCCTATAGCCAGCCGCCCCATCCGCCAATAAAACAAAACGGGACACCTCGCTGATGATCCGACCCATCGCTGCCTTTTCATTAAGCCTACTGCTACTCAGCAGCTGCCCTGTTCAGGCGGATCCCGCACTGGATACACAGGCTCGCAGCCAGGGAGTACCGATCACCGAGCTACGGGTGTTTGCCGAGGTGATGGAGCGCATCCGAGGTGCTTATATTGAGGACATCGATGATCGGGATCTGCTTGAGTCCGCTATTCGCGGCATGCTTTACGAACTGGACCCACACTCCAGCTATCTGACACCGAATGAATTTGACGACCTGCAAGTCAGCACCACCGGAGAGTTCGGAGGTCTTGGCATTGAGGTCACGATGGAAAATGGCTTCATTAAGGTTGTTACTCCTCTGGACGACACTCCCGCCAGCCGCGCAGGGCTGCGCGCTGGCGACCTGATTCTGAAAATTGACGACACCTTCCTGAAAGGCCTGACTCTGGAAGAAGGTATCAAATTGCTACGCGGCGAAGTCAACTCCAAGGTCACACTGTCGATCCTGTCCAGCGGTGCGGACAAGCCGCGCACCGTATCACTAACCCGCGACCGGATTCGCATTCAGAGCGTACGCACTGAGATGCTGGAGCCCGGGTTTGCTTACATACGCATCACCCAGTTTCAGAGTCAGACCGGTCGTGATACCGAAAAAGCCCTGCGTAAGCTAATGGCTACAGAAACACTCAAAGGCGTGGTGCTGGATTTACGCAATAATCCCGGCGGCGTACTTAATGGCGCCGTACAAATATCTGACCTGTTTCTGGACAAGGGCCTGATTGTTTACACCCAAGGCCGAGATGAAACCACCCGCGTCAACTACACCGCCACCAGCGGTGATATTCTCAATGGCCAACCTCTGGTAGTGCTGGTCAATGGTGGCTCCGCATCAGCATCGGAGATTGTTGCCGGCGCACTGCAGGATCACCGGCGCGCTATCGTGGTGGGCCAACAGTCATTCGGCAAAGGCTCCGTGCAAACCATTCTGCCGCTTCATGGTGATCGCGCCCTGAAACTGACAACCGCTCTGTATTACACACCCGATGGCCGCTCTATTCAGGCGGAAGGCATTATTCCGGATATCAGCACCGACATTGCCAAAGTCGAGCTGATGGAGGCGATGCCGCGAGTGCGGGAAGCAGATCTGCGCGGGCACCTTAACAATCAGTCCACAAATGGCGACAAAACCACCAGCGAAGAGCAGTCACTCGCGGTGCGAGACTTTACGCTGTACCAAGGGCTGTCCGTGCTGAAAGGCATATCCTTGTCGAAGTCAGACACCGGTCGCTAACGAGATGCGATTGCTTCGCTGCCTGCTGCGGTTAGGGCTATTGCTGTTGGCAGCCCCGGCTTTTGCGCAGCCAAAGATCGCCATTATTATTGATGACCTTGGTTACAACCGCACCCGTGGCGAGGCAATTATCAACCTCCCCGGCGCAGTCACCTGCGCAGTCATTCCACAAACGCCTCATGCACCGCATCTTGCTCGCAAAGCCAGAGAGATGGGCAAGGAAGTTATTCTTCATATGCCCATGGAAACAGAAGGCTACGATAAGCTGGACGAAGGAGGACTGCGTGACGATATGCCTCAGGAAGAATTTCTTCGCACTGTCAATGCAGCCATTCAGCGCATTCCCGAAGCCACCGGCCTGAACAACCACATGGGCGGCGTACTAACCGCAAACGAAACCGCCATGACCTGGCTTATGGACGCACTGGTAGAGCACCAACTGTTCTTTGTGGATAGCCGAACCACCGCTCAATCCGTGGCCCGCAAGGTCGCCCAACGCCAAGGTTTAGCCCACGCCGGGCGGGACATTTTCCTCGACAATGAACGCGACATGGAAAGCATGAATGAGCAGTTCAATCGTGCGTTAGCAATTGCCCGCCGACGAGGGCATGCAATTATTATCGGCCACCCCTACCCGGAAACCATCGAGTATTTGCAAAATGTCCTGCCATTACTGGCGATGGCGGGCATAGAGCTGGTGCCCGTATCCCAGCTATTAAATCGCCGCCAGGTTGCGCGTGTGAAAGACCCCGAACAGGGCGTCCCCGCTCTTTAGCCGACAACTCTTAATCTGAATTGTTTATTAGTCTGCCGCCCACTGCTTTGCTGCCCGTGGCGGCAACGCATAGCGGAACACCTTGCGCCATACCGTGAAAAGCTGCCATGCCAATCCGTTACTGTTATAGCGAATACCATACTCTTCGCATATCGGCTTCACCTCTCTGGCCACCGCCGCATAGCGGTTACTCGGCATCCGGGGAAAGATATGGTGCTCAATCTGGTGACTTAGATTGCCGCTCATAAAGTGCATCCACTTGCCACCTTCGATATTTGCCGAGCCGAGGATCTGACGCACATACCAGCGCGCCTTATCTTCACTTTCCACATCCTCAGGAGTGAACTCCTCCACTCCATCCGGGAAGTGTCCGCAGAAGATCACCGCGTAAGCCCACAGGTTGCGAATCAAATTCGCCGCAATATTGGCGAGTAGCACAGATAGAAAATACGGCCCCGCCAGCAATGGGAAAAGGATGTAGTCTTTGCCAACTTGGCGGGCAATTTTTTTAAGGAGTTTTTTAACCTTTGGCATCACCTCTTTAAGGCTCTTTTCTCCGCTACGGACGCCACCCATTTCATCGTCATGAATGGCCACTCCCCACTCAAAGAAAATGGCCATCAGCATATTCGAGACGGGCTGAAACAGATACACCGGCTTCCACGGTTGTCGATCACTCATTCGCAGCACGTGATAGCCATAGTCACGGTCCATGCCGATAACATTGGTCCATTTGTGGTGAATATAATTATGGGATCGCTGCCACTGCTTCGACGGGCAAACCCCGTCCCACTCCCATTTGGAAGAATGGATTTTCGGATCCTTGAGCCAATCCCACTGACCATGAAGAACGTTATGGCCAATCTCCATGTTCTCGATGATTTTCGCGATACCTAAAATAACAGCGCCAACAAAAAACAGGGGCATGTAAAGAATACCGAGGAAAATCACCACTCGGCCGAGAGCCTCAAGGCAGCGCTGCGCAAAAATAACCCGGCGAATATATCGCTCATCCGCAGGCCCACGGCTGTCCATCACACGCTTGCCAATAGCGTCCAGCTTTGCCGAGAACTCTTGCAGCCGGGCCTCATCAAGATGTTTTAGCGCAGCAATTCTTGGCCGCACCATATCCGCGGATTCCGTCATATTTCCAATGGTCTGGCTCACACATCACCCCTTGTTTTTCTTATTGACCTGCAAATGCCAAGCGAGCAACGAAGAGTATCGAAGGAGGTAAGAAAGTGAATAAGGCAAATTGCCGAGCTAGCGGGCTAGGGCACCTCTGAATAACTCCTTAGGGTCTCTGGCGTTCAGGCTGGTTCGCAATCAAGGCGTGGTTTTGAAGGCATGCGTCCGTCTGTCGAAAAACCATAACGCAGAGTGCGGGCCAACCCGAACGCCCCGAAGGGCGAGGCCTGAAGCGCACATCTGCCGCGTTGTATTGCTTGAAAAGGGAACCACCATTTTCTGCGCAACACGCCTTGCAGCTGCACGCTTCAGTCCCCGCAGAGACCCTAAGGAGTTATTCAGAGGTGCCCTGGCAAAGAAAAATGGGCGCCAGAGACGCTAACTGATAAAAAAATGGCGGGTTTTAACAAACAGAATCCCGCATCCTCGGCGCATGCGGGAGCCAGCCATTACAAGCGCATTTCTATGCCTGCAGCAACCATATACTCCTTGGCCTCGCGGATAGTGAACTCGGCAAAGTGGAAAATGGATGCCGCCAGTACCGCATCGGCACCGCCCTGCAACACACCATTGACCAAATGCTGCAAGGTACCAACGCCACCGGAGGCAATGACTGGCACGGAAACCGCATCAGAAATTGCCCGCGTCACCGCAATATCAAAACCGTCTTTGGTACCGTCTTTATCCATGCTGGTCAGCAGGATTTCACCGGCGCCATTTTCGGTCATGCGTCGCGCCCACTGCACCGCATCCAGGCCTGTGGCTTTACGGCCGCCATGGGTGAAAATCTCCCAGCGATTAGGCTCACTTTCGGCGCTGACTTTTTTCGCATCAATGGCAACAACAATACATTGGGAGCCGAAACGGTCCGCTGCTTCACGAACAAAATCCGGATCATGCACTGCGGCGGAATTGATACTGACCTTGTCAGCACCTGCATTCAGCAAGTTACGAATATCCTGTAGCGTTCTGACGCCACCGCCTACGGTTAAAGGAATAAACACCTGTGATGCCATACGCTCCACAGTATGCAACGTTGTATCCCGGCCCTCATGGCTGGCCGTAATATCCAGAAAGGTGATTTCGTCGGCACCCTCTTCGTTATAACGACGAGCCACTTCCACTGGATCACCGGCATCGCGAATGCTTTCGAATTTAACACCCTTTACGACACGACCTTTGTCGACATCAAGACAAGGAATAATACGTTTTGCTAATGGCATACAGTGCACCCGCCCATGGGACTATTAACGTCTAACGCCCGGTTAGCTGATCAGAAAGTTGCTGACCTGCCTCAAAATCCAGCGTGCCTTCATAAATAGCCCGCCCGGTAATCGCGCCCTCAATGCCTTCCGCAGCAACGGCACACAGCTGCCGCACATCCTCAAGATCGGTAATACCACCGGAGGCGATTACCGGAATAGAAACAGCATTTGCCAGCGCCACCGTAGCTTCCACATTGACACCCTGCAGCATGCCATCACGGCTGATGTCAGTATAAACAATGGAGGAAACGCCATCGTTCTCGAAGCGTTTGGCAAGGTCGACAACATGAATATCGGTAACATTCGCCCAACCGTCGGTGGCCACCATGCCATCTTTCGCATCAAGACCGACAATAATGTGGCCAGGAAACCGGCGGCACATATCAGCAACAAACTCCGGCTCACGAACCGCTTTGGTGCCGATAATCAACCATTGCACGCCAGCATCCAGATAAGCCTGAATAATTTCCGGCGAGCGAATACCGCCACCAATCTGAATCGGCAAATCAGGAAATTCAGACGCAATGGCTTTAACAATAGCGCCGTTCACCGGCTCGCCGGCAAAGGCGCCGTTAAGATCAACCAGATGCAGACGACGGGCGCCCCGCTCAACCCAATGGCGGGCCACCGCCACAGGATCATCGGAAAATACCGTATCGTCCTCCATGCGACCCTGGCGCAGCCGAACACATTGGCCGTCTTTCAGATCGATGGCGGGAATCAATAACATGGGAAGCCTCAAACGTAGAATATTAGTGACGCACTATAGGGCCAGCGTTATGGCGCCCAGCGGAGAAAGTTTTCCAACAGGGTTAAACCATGGGGCGCGCTTTTTTCCGGGTGGAATTGAACGGCAAATACATTGCCCCGGCAAACCGCTGCAGGAAACTCCAGACCATACAAGCAACCACCGGCAATCTGATTGTCCGGTATTTCACTAATGTGATAGCTATGCACAAAATAGAAACGGGCGAAATCAGGAATGCCTGCCCACATCGGATGCGCCTGGCGTTGCATTAGCTGGTTCCAGCCCATATGAGGCACCTTCAGGCGATCACCGAACTCGGATTTTCGCTCTCCGAAATGAACCACCTTCCCGGGGAAAATACCCAGACATTCAATGCCGTTATTTTCTTCGCTATGGCTCATTAACGCCTGCATGCCAACGCAAATACCCAGCAGCGGCGTACCGCGCTGGGCCACTTCACGGACCGCCTGATCCAGACCACGTTCGGCCAGCTCTCGCATACAGTCACGAATAGCCCCTACGCCGGGAAACACAACCCGGTCGGCACTAACCACCTGAGCCGGATCCGACGTCACCAGAATGCGCTGGCCATCGGTCACTTTCTCCAGCGCCTTGGCGACGGAGTGCAAATTGCCCATGCCATAATCAAGTACGGCAACGGTTTCTGTCATGATCAGCCTTTCTCGGTCAGAGTGCCTTTGGTGGATGGCGTGATGTTTTCCATCCGCGGATCGAACTCCACCGCCATACGCAGTGCCCGTCCAAACGCCTTGAATACGGTTTCCGCCTGATGGTGCGCATTACGGCCGCGCAACCCGTCGATATGCACGGTCATCATGCCGTGGTTCACGAGCCCCTGAAAAAACTCATAGAACAGATCAACATCAAAGTCCGCAATGCGCGCACGAATAAAATCGACATGCATTTCCAGACCAGGACGACCGGAAAGATCAATCACCACGCGGGACAACGCCTCATCCAGCGGCACATAGGCGTGGCCATAACGGCGCACTCCCTTCTTGTCACCCCAGGCCTTGGCTAACGCCTGCCCTAAGGTAATGCCGATATCTTCCACCGTGTGGTGGGCATCAATGTGCAGATCGCCCTTGGCAGAAATTTCAATATCAATCAGGCCATGACGAGCCACCTGATCCACCATGTGGTCAAGGAAAGGCAAGCCGGTATCAAGCCGACTGGTGCCGGTACCGTCGAGATTAACGGTCACCGCAATCTGGGTTTCCAGCGTATTACGGGACACGCTGGCGATGCGCTGCGTCATGAATAGCCTCCATCTGGCAGGGCGGCCATTATAGGCCTCGCCTGCACTCGGCACCAATGCGGAATCACCGGATAACTTGATTAACCCCCTTCACAGCCGCCAGAATCCCCACAACTTAACGCTTCTCTGGTGCAGCATGCCTCTGATTGTCAGCGAAATCCCCTTATCGGAAGCCTCTGCCGAGACCTTCAGCAACGTACTCAAGGCGAACCCCGACCTGGCCCGGGCCTTTGCCAAGGCGGCAGAATCCGGCGATGGCCGTTTGTTTCAGGGAATATTCAATGCCAAGCCTGTGGCGCTACTGCGCGTGATTAGCGATCCATTGATCGCCGGGGAGTCCGCATGGCGTCTGAGCGAGCTGGTGGTTCACCCCGCCACCCGGAAACGGGGCGTCGGCAAGGAAATGGTTCGTCAGGCAGGTGCTCTGCTAGCCCCGGCAACTCTGGACAGCGGCCCTCGTTGGTAGTTTTGCGGGACTTCTGTGAAGTACAAAGGCCGTGCAATGGACAACACTGACTCAACCGGGCGCCAGCGGCAACCGAATACAAATAGCAGCGCCTTTACCGGGACCTGCGCTTTCTGCCCATATCTTCCCGCCCATCTGCGTAATCATCACCCGAGCCATCGGTAACGACAAACCAAAGCCATCCACATGATGTCCCGAACCCACCATAAAGAAGGGCCTAAAAATGCTATCCAACTGCTCACGAACAATACCTTGACCCTGATCTTCAACCCGAATTACCAAAGCCTCCTCTTCCCGCACCCCAAGCCATTCAATCACACCGCCCTCCGGGCTTACCCGGATGGCGTTATCCATCAGCATAGAGAATACGTCGTGCAGCTCTCGCTCACAGGCCAGCACCGACAACTCAGCCGGCAGCCGGTTGATGATTCGCAAAGATTTGGCATCCACTGCGGCAGCGAAGTCAGGCAGCATCTTGTCCAGCATCCACATCGGCTGGCAGTAGCCATGGGCGGGCTGGTGATCACGACCGGCCAAATCAAAATAGCGCAACGAGGTGGCCACCAACTGATGCAAACGCTCCTGCCCCCGCTGCACCATGCGCACCGCATCCCTCAACTCCTTTGGCACCGACTCAGCCTCCAGCATTTTGGCGCTGCCCAGCCAATTCAACGGGGTATTCAGTTCATGGCTGAGGTAACCCATAAACACCAGCTTATCTCGGTCAAGCTGCTCCACTTCCGCAACATGCCGCCGCATGGCCTCCTCGGAATCCCTCGACAGACTGTCTCGCTGATACTCCAGCAGATTGATTCGATCGCCCAATGCTAACGACAGCAGTACCGCCACCCAGCCACCACCAATATGGGGTGCGTAATTGGTTAGGGCGCTGTGTGGTATCAGACCAAGATTGCTCAGCGAAAACACTACGCAGCCCAACAAAAACAGAGACCAGGCAATCACATAGAGGCGCGCAGCGGTATAGCCCTTTAGCCACACCATCCAGCCAATCGCGAACAGTGACAACACCACCATCAACACCAGCGCTGTATTGGTGAGATAGGACCAGGGGGCGGGCAAAAATATGGATACCGGCACCATGACCACACTAATACGGAACAACCATTGCAACCACCGCTCGGCGACCGGCATGCGGCTAGCCACATCAAGAAATATCAGGCTATAACGAAGTAGTGCTGCTGCACCGATGGTGACAAAGAAAGGGTAATGCTCATTAATTTTCGGCCAGCTCGGCCAAAAATATTGAAGGCCGAAACCATTCAGGTTGAGCAAACTGATAATCAGGCTACCGAGGAAAACCACATAGTAAAGGTAGGCTGTTTCACGCAGCGAGAAAAACAGCAACAGGTTATAGATCAACATCACCAGCAGGCCGCCAAAAAAAAGGCCAAACAGCATCTGCTCGCGATACGTACGCTCCACCAGACCCTGGGCGCTGGCCAGCTTTAACTCCAGATTCAGCGCCCCTTTACCCCACACTTCCAGATAGTAGGTTTGGGTGCCATCGGCGCTACTATCGAGGGGAAAAATGAACTCACGGTGATTAAAAATGCGCTCGGAAAATGAAAGCGTGTCGCCCATTTCGATGGATTGGAAGCCACCAACACCATCCGGGGCATAAAACACCAGATGATCAATAATCGGATGCCGCTGAATCAGGTACCAAGGCTGGTCCCGTACCAACGAAAAATCCACCTCAAAACGCAACCAGATCCGAGCGGAGGTAAAACCATAGTTAGGATACAGCTGATTCGAAGGCTGGAACCGGTCAACAAAGGGGCCGCTAACATCACCGATACCCCAGCGCCCCTCCGGATCCACCAGCACGGACAGGTCACGACCGATCAATAACTCATTATCCTGCGACGATGGCGCGATCACGGCCCCCGCCGTTGTCGCCCAACACAGCAGTATCGCGCACAGAATGCGGAACTTTGCCACCGGATATCCCCCTAACTAGCCACACGTTTCAGCATCGATGCCCGAGATAAACACTCGAGACAGACGTCCGAGATGCATTTTTATCGGCACTCATAGACACTAGCGTTCATGGCGCCAGAACTCACACGCTCTATAATCGACGCCAACCACCCAGCACGCAAGGAGACCGTCATGGTGCGCGCAGTAAAGATCCTGTTTGGCCTGATCCTGCTGATTGTCGCTCTGCTGGCAACAGCCATTGTGGTTATCACTCGCGTGATCGACCCTAATGACTTCAAGCCGCAAATCAGCACTGCCGCCCGCGAACATGCCGATATCGACCTGCTGATACCCGGCGAGCTGTCCTGGACCTTCTGGCCCTACCTCGGCATTAGCGTCGGCCGTACCGAGGCCCGACTGGCGGACGAAACCGAACTATTCGCCGCCCTTGATGAAGTACGTACCAGTGTGGCGGTATGGCCGCTATTGTTTGGCGAAGTACAACTCTCCGGCATCCATCTATCCGGCCTTGAGCTGAATCTGGTGGAAACTGCGGATGGCGCCAACTGGGAGCGTATCGCCGCAGGCGATAGCGAAGCCGCCGACACCGAGACAGGAACCAGCGCCGACGAAGGCGTACCGGAGCTGCCGGTAAGCCTGCCACTGGTCACCATTAGCGATAGCCGCATTCGTTACCGCAACCTGATGGATGGCACCGACATTCAGATTGACGACCTGAACTTTCAGGCCCGTGATGTCAGCCTGACGGAAGCTTTCCCGATGGTGCTATCGTTGCGATATCAGGATCAGGACGATATCCGCATCGACCTTAGCCTGGATACCGTGCTGGGCATGGATCTGGGCAACAACGTGTTCAACCTGACACCGCTAAACCTGAACAGCACCATTGCCGGCGTTACCAGCCTGCCCGTTAAAGTCAGCCTGCGACAGAATCTCACCGCCGCGCTGGACGAGGACCGCATCAGCGTCCGTGATCTGGTACTTGATGCTGCGGGTGTCCGCGCCAGCGGCAATATGGAGCTGACCCAGCTATCCGGCAAGCCCATTTTCAAGGGCCAACTTTCCGTAGCACCCTTCAACGCCAATAATGCCCTGAAAGCCATCGGCGAACTGCCCATCGAAACCAGCGACCCGGCCGCCCTCAGCAGTATTTCCATGGAAATGACTTTTAACGGCCCGGAAAATAGCCTTTTTCTTGATCCTCTGGTCATTCAGATGGATAACAGCCGGATCAGTGGTCAGGCCGGCATCACCGATCTGGATAGCGGCCATATTCGCTTCGACCTGCTGCTGGATAAACTACTCGCTGACGGCTACCTCCCGCCCAGCGAAGAACCCGTCGAGAACCCGAACCTAACAGCCTCCACCGCCATACTGCCGCCGTTATCAACGGAACCCTTGCTGCCACTGGAAGACCTTCGTGCCCTCAGCGTTGACGGCGTATTTCGCATTGGCGCCCTCTCGCTGGAAGGCATTGAAACCAGCAACATGCACTTCACCCTGAACGCCAAAGACGGGCTACTGCAGCTACTGGAAGCCACCGGTAACGCGCTGGGCGGTGAATTCAATGCCAGCGCAGCTCTGGATGCCCGCACCGACGAACCGGTTATCACCCTGAAAAAGTCGGTCAAAAATGTACAAATCCAACCCGTGGTTATCATGGCGCTGGATGACGACCTCTTTACCGGCCTGCTGGACATGAATATGGATTTCCGCGCCACTGGAAACAGCGAGCAGGCACTGGCGGACAGCGGCGTCGGCGCCCTGAAAATGACGCTGTCGAAAGGCACTATCCGTGGCATGAACCTGCATAACACTCTTATTGGTGGTGTGAACGAAATGCTCGGCAGCTACCAGATGCTGGCCAGCTATATTCCAGGACAAGAGTCCGGCAGGCTGCCCCGGCAACTGTCCGAAGATACGGAAGTGGTGCAAATGCATATTAATGCCCGACTGGAAAAACTGGTCGCTCATGTTGATGAACTGCGCGCCGAACTGCCCCGTGGCGCACTCAATGGCAAAGGCTTCCTTAACCTGCGCAGCGAAGCGTTCGACTTCCGCATCGGTATGCGGTCGGAGGATCTCAGTGGCAACAAATATATTGGTGATCGAAGCTGGCCGCTGCGTTGCCGTGGCAACCTGGCTGGCGACGCCGGTGACTGGTGCAGCGCAGACAGCAGCGCTTTCCGTGACATTGGCAAAGACATTGCTGCCAAGCTGGCCCAAGACAAGGTACTGGACCGCCTGGGCCTGGATGCAGACAGTGCACGCCAAGAACTGGATGCTCAGAAAGCTGCAGCCCGCGAGAAGGCCCGCACCGAACAGGAACGGATAAAACAACAAGCTGACAAAGCAAAAAAGGAAGCCGAAGACGATATTCGGCGCAAAGCCGAGGACGGCCTGCGTAACCTGCTTAACCGATGACTCCTGCCGCCTTCCAAAAAGCCGTGCTGGCCTGGTACGACCAGCACGGCCGCAAGGACCTGCCCTGGCAAAAAAGCCTGACCCCCTACCGGGTATGGGTATCGGAAATCATGCTGCAGCAAACACAAGTCAGCACCGTGATTCCCTACTTCCAGCGTTTTATGACGCGCTTTCCTTCCGTCACCGCGCTGGCCCAGGCACCGATTGATGACGTACTGCATCTGTGGACCGGCCTCGGTTACTATGCCCGCGCCCGCAATCTGCACAAAACCGCCCAAATAATTAGCAATAACCATCGGGGTAAATTCCCCCGCGATGTTGAGTCCTTGTCATCACTACCCGGCATTGGCCGCTCCACTGCAGGAGCCATTGCCAGCATCAGCATGGAAATACGCGCCCCCATTCTCGACGGTAATGTAAAGCGGGTATTGGCCCGTTTCCATGCCATCGATGGCTGGCCCGGCGAAACCGTCGTGGCTAACCAGCTATGGGCCGTCGCCGAAAAATACACCCCGAATACTCGGCTGCGCGACTACACCCAGGTAATGATGGATCTCGGGGCTACCGTTTGCACTCGCAGCAAACCACGCTGCGAACAATGCCCGCTGCACAAACACTGCGCCGCATTTTCCCGCAATGAAGTCGCACGATTCCCCGGTAAGAAAGCCAGCAAAAAAACACCCGTACGGGAAACCCTGATGCTGTTACTGGATAACGGCAACGGCGAAATTTTGCTGGAACAGCGGCCACCCAGTGGCATCTGGGGCGGCCTGTGGTGCCCGCCACAAATCGAGAACCCCGACGCACTCAAAGACGCCCTTGCCCAGCGAGGCCTGAAAGGCAGCAAAGCCGATAAACTGCCCGCGTTTCGACACACCTTCAGCCACTTTCATCTTGATATCCAACCGCTACGCATCACGGTAAAGCAGCACAGCAAAACTATTGCCGAGACCGTGCCACAACGTTGGGTTAGTAGCCGCAACCCCGGCACCCTCGGGCTGGCCGCGCCCATCAAAAAATTACTGGCGTCGCTATAACTTCAAGCCCCCCGGTGCAGCTCTTGCGGCGGTCATTACCGCTGCAAGAGCAAACATTAGCGCCCCATCTGTAACCTGACCAAAACATTCAACGCAAGGTCATGGCTGATCCGAAAATAGCGCTGCTATGGTGCTCTGGCATTTATTGAATCGGAGCCTGCCATGACCAGCGCCACCCAGCCCTCCCTGAACATCCTGACCCGTGTCGGCGACCCGAATCGCCCCGCCATGCGCTGGGGGCGCCGCGCTTTCCGCTGGGTGCTTGGCTCCGACCCACACCCGAGCAGCGGACAGCTCACTGAAATTCGCCGCCATATGCTCATGGGTGATGCCCGCGCCGATGCCGTGGTTGCCCTGTATAAAACCCTGCCCGCCGGACAAGGTCGCAAGCTCGTTGATCAGGCATTGGAAAAAGGTCTGCACAGCCTTACCAATCCACCGGCAGAACTGGTTGCTTTGTTTGAACAGATTGATCACGAACCGATCTGGCTCGACCGGGAAAAACTGAACCTTGCCTGCGATGTATCAAGACGCGTCGGTCTGTCCGGCGAACTGGTGCTGCGCAACCTGTCCCTGATGGGTGGCTACCTCGGCGGCGCCGCCGCCAAACCCCTGGTATTCACCGGCCAGCTTGATCGCATGACCCCGCGCCGCCTGGTAGAAACCAGCAAATTCTGGATGGACGTCACCACCCGCGGCGGACTGGAACACAACGCTCCCGGCTTCAAAAGCGCCGTGCGCGTGCGCCTGATGCATGCTCAAGTGCGCGCCATGCTATTGGAGTCTGACAAATGGGACATGGCCTGGGGACACCCGCTAAACCAGTGGGATTCCATGGCCACCATTCTTGAGTTCTCGGTAATTTTTATGAGCGGCCTACGCTCCATCGGCTTTATCTTCAGCAAGCGCGAACGCGAAGCCGTGGTGCACCTGTGGCGCTATGTCGGTTACCTGATGGGGGTGGAGGAGCGCATCCTCCCCACCTGCGAAGCCGACGCCATGCGCGCTCTTTATCAGGTTATCGCCACCATCTGCGACAGTGACGAAGATACCCGCCAACTCGGTCAATCCCTCGCCGACGCGCCCCTCAAGTTCGCCGACGACCGCTGGACCAGCCAACGTCTGACCCAACTCGAACGCACCCTGCGCATCGGCTACAGCCGTTATGTCCTCGGCGACACCGCCGGTGACGCACTGGGTCTGCCACGCACCGCCGCGAAATATTTCTGGCCCGCCCAAATCCCGCTCAGACTCAGCGCCGAACTGCTCCGAATCGCCCTGCCACCGGTAAATAAAGCCTTGGTAAAACGGGGCGAAAACGCTGTGCGCACCCAGTTCCCGCAACTCGTCAAACAAACCAGCGCCGACACCAGTTTTACCCCGGTGTCCCGCTTGGCGCGCTAAACAACGCCTGCCGACACAAGAAGCAAGCCCTGCAATGCGGGGCACATCCTCGCTCCACCCTGAAAAACCAGTCAGTCTCTCCGGCGGGACTTATCAGTGTCCTTCCTGATCCAACAATTTCCCGACCATCTCGACAGTTGATGGAAGTAATCTTTTAGTTGTACCAATGAAGACAGTCGCATGCATTCCAAGTTAGGTGTTAGATTGAAGTCTGCGAATTAATTAAAGTAGTGACGCACGGAAAACTCAAAGAGGTTAAAGGCCGCCTTATCATGAACAAGGACTCAGCACAGGAGTTTGCCACCGAATGGATCGAGGCATGGAACTCCCATGATATTGACCGGATTCTCTCGCATTATGCGGATGACTTTGAAATGAACTCTCCGGTTATTGCCAGAAGAGTTGGCGTGGCATCAGGGGTGCTTCAGGGAAAAGACCAGATAAGACCTTATTGGCAACAAGCGTTCGAGGAGTACCCGGACCTGGAGTTCAAGTTGCTGCAGGTTTTGCAGGGCGTCAGTTGGATGACCATCTATTACCTGGGAGCAAGGGGCAAGGAAGTGGCGGAAACCTTTATTTTTAATCCTGCCGGAGAAGTTATCCGGGTTTACGCCTCCTACGCCTGATAAATTACCTTTCATGGATATCAGCTTGGAGGGCATGTATGTACCAACCACGGAAGATTGAAAGCAACCCCTCTTGGCTGGATGCGGACGGCATAAAGATTTACACCATCTCTGCGCAGAACCAACCAGTGAACCAGGCCACCTATTTACGGAGACTTTCTGAAGTCAAACAGAACAAGCCTGTAATCTGGGAAGCCACTCCAGCGTTTGCCATTTTTCACGATGGGGCAACATGCCAATATCTGGTTCTGGCCTGGTGGGGCAATGATAACGAGCTATTTACATCAGTCTCGGTCAACACCGCGTCTGGCTGGATCGAAGATCCATCGCAATATTCATTCTGCCTCTGGGATCTCGAAGTGCTCTGGCACGAACGAAACTATTTTATCGAGGAGGTTTACTGCGCCAAACCGGACTTAGAAAGCTACCGCGCTAGACGGTTAGGGGGATATATTCCGCACAGACATGGCGTTGAGACTAAGAGCCCCGTCCGGTGATTCCGAGGCTGGCTAAGCCTGCCATACAAAAAAACCCGGCACAGGCCGGGTTCTTTGGCAGCGTAATCCGCTGGTTTATTTGGTGCCCGGAGGCGGAATCGAACCACCGACACGAGGATTTTCAATCCTCTGCTCTACCAACTGAGCTATCCGGGCTTTGGAGAGGGCGCTATTAAAGCGATTCGGCCTTGCCGGGTCAACCGAGGAAGCGGCTATTTTTCCGGGGGGACATACCCTTCAGCCTGTTCAAAGGGCTCATTGGCTAAAAATCGCTCACGCTGGCCGTCCAGATAGACCTTGGTGGCCGGGTCCATCACGCTCAGGCGCTTCTCGTTGATCAGCATGGTTTGCTGACCAAGCCAGTCCTGCCATGCCTGCTTTGACACGCTCTCAAAGATCTCCTGCCCCTTTGGGCCGGGGAACGGCGGGCGCTCCAGTCCTTCGAGTTCCTGCTGGAGTTTGCGGCAGAACACCATTCTGGTCATCGGGGTGGGCCTCGTACTTTTCGTTGGGTGGGCAGTGTCGCACTGCCAGTGTTCTCAGGCAAAGGTGGTCAGGAACGCCGTAAGGATGTGCGGCAGTGAGCTCGACGATTGTCCACATGGTTAGCCCTGTGGACAACCTGCGCCGTGCTTCTTGCTGACTTTAGAAGAATGCCAATGCAAGGCTCTTTGGCCTGTCAGGGGTTTCCGGGACTGTGTGAGCATGGGTGAGGCAAGCATATTGCGAAGCACTGCTTCGCGCGCAGCCGAACGCCCGGTAGGGCTGGCCCCCGAAGGGGCCGAACGCAAGCCTCCAGGGATGGATTCACGGCGGGTCCCGGAAACCCCTGACAGGCCAAAGAACCGGAGAAGTTCACTGCCCAACGCTGCATAACGGGTTGAAAAGGGAAACCGTGCCCCCATCTGCTCATACATCAACTGAACAACCAAGAGGACACCACTCCATGTCTGCAAGCACCCAGACCGAAAAGCGCGAATTCCAGACCGAGGTCAAACAGCTACTGCACCTGATGGTGCATTCGCTGTACTCGAACAAGGAAATCTTCCTGCGCGAACTGATCTCCAACGCCTCGGACGCTGCCGACAAACTGAAATTTCTCGCCTTGCAGGATGACACCCTGTACCAGGGTAACAGTGACCTGAGCATTCATATCGAGGCAGACAAGGACACTAACACCCTGATCATCCGTGATAACGGTATCGGCATGAACCGTGAGGAAGTGGTGGCCAACCTCGGCACCATCGCCAAATCCGGCACCGCTGATTTTCTGAAAAACCTCTCCGGCGACCAGAAAAAGGATTCCCGCCTGATCGGCCAGTTCGGGGTCGGTTTCTACAGCGCCTTTATTGTCGCCGAGAAAGTGGAAGTCTTTACCCGCAAGGCCGGCAGCGAAGCCGCCGAGGGGGTTTACTGGGCCAGCGAAGGTTCCGGTGAGTTTGATCTGGGCAGCGCGGAGCTAGCCGAGCGCGGCACCCGCATCGTGTTGCACCTGCGTGCCGACGAAAAAGAATTTCTTGAGCCCTGGCGCCTGAAGAGCCTGGTGCGCAAGTACAGTGACCATATTGCCATCCCGGTACTGGTACGCGACCAGAAGCCCGCCGAAGAAGAAGGCAAAGAGCCGGAAATCAGCTGGGATCAGGCCAACACCGCCACTGCCCTGTGGACTCGCAACAAGAGCGAGATCAAGGACGAGGAATATCAGGAATTCTACCGCCACGTTTCCCACGACTTTGCCCCGGCATTGGCCTGGAGCCATAACCGGGTGGAAGGCAAGCTGGATTACACCTCGCTGATCTATGTTCCAGAGAAAGCGCCGTTTGATATGTACCAGCGGGAAAAGCCTCATGGCCTGAAGCTTTACGTGCAGCGCGTCTTTATCATGGACGATGCCGAACAGTTCCTGCCGCTGTACCTGCGCTTTATCAAAGGCATTGTCGACAGTAATGATCTGTCCCTGAACGTATCCCGCGAAATTCTCCAGCAGGACAAAACTGTCAGCTCCCTGAAAAGCGCACTCAGCAAACGGGCGCTGGACATGTTGGAAAAACTGGCAACCAATGATGCTGAAAAATACCAGACTTTCTGGAATGCCTTCGGCAATGTGCTGAAGGAAGGGCCAGCGGAGGATTACAGCAATCGAGAAGCCATCGCCAAACTGCTGCGCTTTGCCACCACTCATAACAGCGAAGCCACCCAGAATGTTAGCCTGACGGACTATGTGGCGCGGATGAAGCCGGATCAAAAGGAGATTTATTACATCGCCGCCGACAGCCACCAGAATGCCCTCGGCAGTCCGCATCTGGAAATCTTCCGCAAAAAAGGCATCGAGGTGTTGCTGCTGTCCGATCGCATTGATGATTGGCTGATGAGCCACATGACCGAGTTCGACGGCAAGCCGCTACGCGATATTGCCCGAGGCGAACTGGACCTTGGCGCGCTGGAGGATGCGGAGGAGAAAAAAGCAAAAGAGGAAACCGACAAGGAATTCGCCGAGCTGTGCAAACAGATTGCCGAAACGCTGAAAGATGATGTGGAAAGCGTGCGCACCACCCACCGCCTGACCGACTCACCGGCCTGTCTGGTAGTACAGGAAGACGATATGGGTGCGCAGATGCGGCGTATCCTCGAAGCCGCCGGGCAGAAACTGCCGGACAGCAAACCGGTTCTAGAGATTAATCCACAGCACCCGCTGGTACAGCGCCTCAAGCAGGAAAGCACCGGCAGTCGCGGCGATGATCTGATTGCCGTGATCCATGAGCAGGCCCGCCTGGCTGGTGGTGACAACCTGAAAGATGCCGCCGCCTATGTGCGCCGCATCAACAAACTGTTGCTGGAACTGTCCGCCTGATCCAACAGGAGCTCGCTTGCGGGCGATGTGGTTTTTGAAAACCCTGTCGCCTGCATCGAGCTCCTGCCGTTTTCCCGGTACATGTTTTCTCGGGTACACGTTTTCTGAGGTACATTGCCTCCTGAGGTGGCAACAGCAACAATAGGGGCCATGCCATCGGAGCCCTTATGATTTCTGCCCGTCGTCGCCATCTGGTTTTCTCTCTGGTGATGTCCTGTTTTATGTCATTGCTGATGTCCGCAGTGATTACCCTGATTAACACCGGTATGGATATGGAGTTTCCGCTGCGCTGGCTGAAGGCCTGGATCGTTGCCTGGGCGGTGGCGTTTCCGTTGATCAGCTTTATTGCGCCACTGTCGCACCGGGTCACCGACCGGCTGATGAACATGCTCGGCAGCAACGATCAGGACACTCCATGAAGCCAGCCCGGATCGCTCTGGCATTGGCAGTTGCCATTATTGCCTCATTCGGCCCGGATGACCCGTCTGCTCGGGCCGGGGTGGCACTGTTCGCGCTGGCCGGCACCCTGTGGCTCACCGAAGCCATTTCCCTGACCTACACCGCCCTGCTGATTCCACTGATCGGCGTGGCCCTCGGCCTGGCTGACGTAAACACCGCACTACGGGGGTTTGCCCATCCCGTTATTGGCCTGTTCCTGGGTGGCTTTGCTCTGGCGGCGGCGCTCTCCGTCCATGGCATTGATCGCTGGCTCGCCAACCGGCTGATACGACTGGCACGGGGCAATGCTCTCGGCGCGGCCCTGTTACTCGCGCTGGCCACGGCACTGTTATCCATGTGGATCAGCAACACCGCCGCCGCTGCAATGATGCTACCGATTGCGCTGGGCCTGTCTGTGCCGCTGGCCGCCAAATATCCACGCTATCAACTCTTCGTGCTGCTTGGTCTTGCCTGGGGCGCCAACATTGGCGGCATTGCCACGCTAGTTGGCAGCCCACCGAACGCCATTACTGCGGCAGCGCTAGGCTGGGGTTTTGATGACTGGTTGAAGGTTGGCATGCCGGCATTTATCGTGCTGTTTCCGCTGGCACTGGTGATTCTGTATGCCACCCTGAAGCCGGAGAGGGACTTGCCGGATGTACGCGATGGAGGCGCCTTACCTTTTCCGCGACACCGTGCCGCCATTCTCACCGTGATTATTTTTCTGACAACCGTCTCTCTGTGGGTATTCGGCAAACCGTTGGCGCAATGGCTTGGCATTGACCGGGACTTCGACACCTGGGTCGCCCTGCTCGCCATTGCCCTGCTTGGCATCAGCGGTACGCTGGAATGGAAGCAGATTGAAAAGCAGTCCAACTGGGGCGTGCTGCTACTGTTTGGCGGCGGCATCACCCTGTCAACATTGATGCAGTCCTCCGGCGCCAGCGCCTGGATGGCCAATGGTATCAGCCAGATACTGCCCGCCGACCAGCCATGGTTATTGTATCTGCTGGTGGCGACCTTTGTGGTTTATCTCACCGAACTGGTTAGCAATACCGCCAGCGCAGCACTGCTGGTGCCCCTGTTTATGCCCGTCGCCGCCGTGGTTGGTGCAGACCCCGTGGTGACCGCCGCCATTATCGGCATCGCCGCCAGCTGCGCCTTTATGCTGCCCGTGGCAACGCCACCCAATGCATTGGTGTTTGGCACCGGCTGTATTCCCCAGCAACAGATGATCCGCGCCGGGATGCGTATGAATCTGATCGCCGCAATATTAATTACCGGGCTGATGATGGTGTTGGTCAGCTAAACCCCCTGAATAACTCCAGCCAACATCTACCTACCCGCCAGCATCGCAATCTCTCATACCAACACCATAGCCCCGGCTAGGCCGACAGCACTAGCCGCAAAATGCATCTCAGTAGCAGGGATTAGAGCCATCGCAGTTGGCAGAATTTGCCACCCTGAGTGGCCCCTTCTGCCGCTATTTCGCCTCCGGCTCCTGCCTAATATTTAGCCACGCAGTCCGATCACTCCGGCACAGACCGGCAAGGATCGAGAACCTGAAATAACAATAATGACAATGAGGACAGACTGATGAATCGCAAGATTACCTTGCTGCTGGCTGGCTTTTTAGCGCTGTTGATCGCTAACCCGAGCTACGCTTTTTTCAACCTGTTTAACCGGGACTACACCAAAACCAAGTACCCCATCGTGCTAGCCCACGGCATGGCCGGTTTCGACAATATCGGCCCGCTGGATTACTGGTACCAGATCCCCAATGAGTTGCGCAAAGATGGCGCACGGGTATTTATCACTCAGGTATCCTCCTTCGAATCTTCCGAAGTACGTGGCGAGCAACTGCTACGTCAGGTGGAAGAGATTCTCGCCATCACCGGCGCCGCCAAGGTTAATCTGATTGGCCATAGTCATGGCAACCAGTCGATTCGTTATGTGGCTGGCGTGATTCCGCACCGTATTGCCTCGGCGACATCCGTGGGCGGTCCCACCAAAGGCTCCACTGCCGCCGACCTGATTATGCAGGCCTCTGAACTACCCGTTATCGGTTCCCCGACCACGAGCCTGCTAACCTCCGTGGTTAATGGTTTTGGCTGGCTTATTGGTGTTGGCGCCGGGGAAAAGTTGCCTCAGGATTCCTATGCTGGCCTACAGTCACTCACCACCGCTGGCGCGGCTGCTTTCAACGCCAAATTCCCGGCGGGAGTCCCCACCACCGCCTGCGGTGAAGGTGCCTATAGTGTTAACGGCGTACGCTACTTCTCCTGGAGCGGCACCGGCACCATGACTAACCTGCTGGACCCGAGCGCCTATGCCATGGCCCTGACCGGCCTCGCGTTCGTCGGCTCCGCAGATTCGCAAAACGATGGTTTGGTGGGCCGTTGCAGCAGCCGTCTTGGCAAGGTAATCCGCGACAACTATTACATGGACCATCTCGACGAAGTGAACCAGATCCTCGGCCTGGTCAGCATTTTCGAAGCCAATCCGAAATCGGTATTCCGCCAGCATGCCAACCGGTTGAAAAAAGCCGGTCTGTAAGCAGAAGAAACGCGCGATGCAAACAGGGCGCCCGCAAGGGCGCCCTGTCATTTACACTGTCCGCAAACAACAACAGAGCCGCTCCATGCCACGCACTCGCTATCTTATCGCCACGCTAGCCATCACCTTTGTCGCCATGACCGCATTGATGATCTGGTGGCAGCTGCCCAACGAACAACAGCAACCGACTGCCGCGCAAGCGGCTGCTGGCGAGAGTGCAAAAAGAAAAACCACGCTTTCCGCCGCAATCATTACCGCCAGCAAGACTGCCGACAGCGGCCAACAGTTTGTCTCCGGCCTCGAAAACCTGCCCGCTTCCCTGCACGACACGGAGGTCGACGGCGGTTTTGAGCTGGATGCGGATGGCAACCTGATCATCACCCATCGTATCCGTCAGCTATTCGATTATTTTCTTTCTACTCAGGGAGAGGAGACTCTACCGACCATCGTTCAGCGCCTGCGCGCATACATCCACAACACTTTGTCCGGCAATGCTGCCGCTGAAGCTGAACAATTGCTGGAAAGCTATATTGGCTATCTCGATGATGTCGCCGCTCTGGATTCGCCAGTGACACCAGGGCAAGCCATTGATCCGGCGCAACTGCGCATGCAGAAAGAACAGCTCGCAGCAGTTCGCGCCAGCCGCTTTGATGCCATTACCAACGATGCTTTTTTTGCTGAAGAAGAGGCCTACGACCACTACACCCTGTCGCGACTGGAAGTGATGCAGGATAAAAACCTGAGCGCTGACGAACGCGCCAGCCGGCTTGCCGCACTGGAAAGCCAGCTGCCGCCCGATCTGCAGGAGTCAATGCGCGATATCACCCGTTATCAGGACCTCCAGACACTGACACAGGAGTGGCAGGAAACCGATGGCAACGCCGCTAGCCTGCAGCAGATGCGGGAAAATCTGGTAGGCCATGAGGCCGCGGAGCGACTGGCAAAGCTTGACCAGGAGCGGGCGGAGTGGCAGCGGCGGGTCGATAGCTGGCTGCGGGAGCGGCAAGTGATTCTGTCAAATGCTGGCATCAGCGACGCGGACAAGGAACGGCAGATTGATGCTGCGCGCGGCAGGCTGTTTAACGAGCAGGAGCAGATACGGATCAGGTCATTAGAGTCGGCAAACCGCTGATCTGTAAGGGGCTGTCCATATCGCACCTTATCCATTAGGCTTGAGGTTCCCAGAGAATCGCAGAGAACCTCATGACACTGAAAGCCACCTCAGTCCGGCTGGACGACGAGACGCTGGCCCGCATAGGCCAGATGGCCGACGCCATGGACAGACCCCGCGCATGGCTGATGGCCGAAGCCATCAAGCAATATGTAGCCCGTGAGGAATGGTTTGTCCGTGAAGTGGAAAAAGGCATAAAAGCCGCGGATGAAGGGCGCCTGATCGACCACGCAGACGTTCGGGCCAAGTGGGAGGCCAGGCGTGCAGCTCAAATGGACTGACCTCGCAAGCAACGACCTGGATACCATCGAAGCCCATATCGCCCAGCAAAACAGCCCCACAGTTGCCATCAATGTTGTGATGAGAATCATCGATAGCGCTTCTTTGATCCTGCCTGATCATCCCGGAGCCGGACGTCAGGGGCGACTGAAAAATACCCGGGAGCTGGTGATCGATGGCATCCCGTTTATCGTGATCTACCGAGAGATTTTCAGCAAAGGCTGCATAGAAATATTGCGTGTACTTCACGACTCACAGCAATGGCCGACTACCCAGTAGAACTGCTTTTGCCCTGACAAGCTGATCTCATCGGTAAAGCTCCAGATGACGACCCTAGACTAGGCTGACAACACCTTCTTCAAAAACGCCAACTGGTCGGTAATAGTCTTCTCCCGATCCTCTCCCTGATAAATATCGAAGTGCCCCATCTCGTAGCGACGCACTTCCGCCTGTTTCATTTTTTTCGCGGCTTTTTCCGCGGCAGCCACCGGCGCCACGGTATCTTTTTCGCAAATCAGGATCAGGGCGGGACAGTTGACCTTGTGGGCTTCACTCACCGGGCGGAAGGTCATCAGCATGGTGGAAATTCGTGCAGCCACTTTATTCGGCACACCCTCAGGGATCAGCGCCAGATAACCGTCGTAACAATCCTCCGCCGTCATGGCCGCCACGTCGCCGGGACGGCCCGCAGAGGCGATGTAGTGGGGAGACATACCGAGCAGAGCGCGACCAACATCCAGCGAACCGTGGGCGCTCAATTTCATGACATGGGTGATACCGGCATAGCGAATCACTTCAAATACGGAGGCCAAACCATCCATCATCGGGCACTGGGCAATGATGGCCTGCACATTGCCATCGCGAGCTGCGGCCACGGTAACAAGACCACCACCAAACGAGGTACCCCACAACGCAATAGCACCAGACTTGATGCCATCCAGCGTGCGCACAAAAGCGATGGCCGATAACCAGTCTTCCACTTACCGCGATGGCATCAGCAGTTGACGCGGCTCGCCACCGCTGGCACCGAAGTGACGATAGTCGAACATAAAGGCCGCGTAACCGGCATTGGCAAACGCCTCGGCAAAAGGCGCAATGCCACATTCACGGGTGGCGGCAAAACCATGACCCATAATCACGCAGGGCACCGGACCTTTAGCGTCCGATGGCATATACAGGTAGCCCTTGCAGGTGATGCCATGGCTGGTGAAAGCAAGATCGGTGCGCGTGAACATAAGGTACTCCTTTACAAAACCGGGCTGAGGAATTTCCAGCTGTCGACGCCAGCGCCGAGCACCAGGAAATGCGGGTTGAGAATATCCTGCTTGTTGTACTGCAATGGCTCGAAGGACGTATTGACCACGGTGCCACCGGCAGCGCGCACCACGGCATCGGCGGCGGCGGTGTCCCACTCACAGGTGGGGGCAAGGCGCGGATAAATATCGGCACGACCTTCTGCCACCAGACACAGCTTTAGCGATGAGCCCATGCTGGTAAGCTCCACTGCACCGATCTCCTTGTTAATCAGCTCTTCGAGCACACCAATGGTGTCGGTGCCATGGCTGCGGCTGGCCACCATCACCACCGGTGATGCAACCGACCGGCGCACCTGAATCGGCTGTCGACCTTCGGCGGTTTCCTTGAAGGCGCCAATACCATCGCCACCCAGATACGTCATTTCCAGCACCGGCACATGCACTACGCCCAGCACCGGCACACCGTTTTCGATCAGGGCAATATTGACGGTGAACTCGCCATTGCGCTTGATAAACTCCTTGGTGCCGTCGAGTGGGTCCACCAACCAGTAGCGCTGCCAATCGCGGCGCATTTCCCAGGTGATGCCTTCTGATTCTTCCGAGTGCACCGGAATTTCGGGGGTTAGCTGGGCCAGCCCTTTCACGATCAGGTTATGGGCGGCAAGATCGGCGGCGGTCAGCGGGGAATTGTCCCCTTTGCGCTCGATATCAAAGTCGGCGCTGTGATACACCTGAAGAATCGCATCACCGGCGCGGCGAGCAATATCGGCAACGGAATCCAGCAGGGTCTGATGGTCAGTCATGATCTGTCCTTTCTGATGCGGCATACTGTAGGGCCGACAGATTACCGCCTGACGAAGGCAATGGGAAAAAATGATCGCCTGGAATGATATCGACACCGTACTACTGGATATGGATGGCACCCTGCTGGACCTCGCCTTCGATAACTGGTTCTGGCAGCAAGTCGTGCCGCAGAAGTACGCCGAGACCAAAGGCATTCCCGACGATCAGGCCCACCGCCTGATCAAGGAATGGATCGACCGGCATCAGGGCACCCTGAACTGGTACTGCCTGGACTTCTGGTCAGCGGAGTTGGGGCTTGATATCGCAGGCCTGAAACGTGAAGTCGGTGATCGTGTTTGCTATCGCCCCGGCGCAGAGGCGTTTTTGCAGGCGCTACGCAACAGCGGCCGCCAGATTGTGATGGTCACCAATGCCCACCCGGATGCGCTGGCGGTAAAGAAAACCCATACCGGCCTTGAGCAGTATTTTGATCAACTGATTACCAGCCACGAACTCGGCTCCGCCAAAGAGTCCGCGCCTTTCTGGGAGGCTCTGCAAGGCCGACTGCCCTTCGATCGTCAACGTAGCATACTGGTGGACGATTCCCTGCCGGTGCTGCAGGCCGGTCATGATTACGGGGTTGGCCACCTGTGGAGCATTCTCCACCCGGACTCCACCCTGCCACCACGCCCGCACACCAATCCATTCCCCGCCATTGATCAGTTTGCCCATGTGACGCCGGGCCTTGTTATGCCCACCGCCGCGTCAGCCAGAGCACACAACGAATGAGTGACACCAACCGGGAAGTCCGGCTCGACAAGTGGCTATGGGCCGCTCGCTTCTACAAGACCCGCAGTATTGCCCGGGACATGATTGATGGTGGCAAGGTGCAAGTGGATGGCCAGCGTGGCCGACCCGCCAAGGCCATCAAGGTTGGCATGCTGGTAACGCTACGGCAGGGCCATGATCTGCGCGAAGTGGAAGTGCTGGCGGTGTCGGACCAACGCGGCGGCGCACCGCAAGCGGCCACCCTGTACCGGGAAACCGACGCCAGTATCAGCGCCCGGGAACAGGCTGCCGCCAACCGCAGGCTGGTCAGCTCCGGGCCAGACCATCGGCCGGATAAAAAAGACCGGCGAGCCATCGACAAATTTCGCCGCAATCAACTGTAGAATGCCCGCCCGTATCACCGGAGGCTCCCATGTCACAGCACGACCAACGCCAGCGTTTTTTATTTCCTGACTCCGATATTCGCGGTGAGATTGTCCGCCTGGAAAGCAGCCTGATCCCGGTGCTGAACGCACGCGCCTATCCGCTGGACGTACAGAGCCTGCTGTCAGAAAGCCTGGCCGCCGTGGTGCTAATGGCTGGCACGCTGAAATTCGAAGGGCGTCTCAGCCTGCAGGCACAGGGCAACGGCCGAGTCAGCCTGCTGGTGGCGGAAAGCACCCATGATGGCGGCATCCGGGGGCTGGCACGCCACAGCGATGGCGAGGCAGATCAGCTGGAGCCGAGCTCACTACTCGGCGAAGACGGGATTATGGCGATCACTATCCGGCCGGAGCGAGGCAGCCAGTATCAGGGCGTGATCCCGCTGGAGGGGTTAACGCTGGCGGCCTGTCTGGAGGGCTACTTCGAGCAATCGGAACAGTTGCCGACCCGGCTCTGGCTGGCCGCCGGCAATGGTCGGGCTGCGGGTCTGCTACTACAGCGCCTGCCGGATCAGGTTGCAGACCGGGACGACAATGCCGCCGTCTGGCAGCATGTGCAAACTCTGGCGGACACCCTGACACTGGAGGAACTGCTGGATTTGCCGGAGGAAACGGTACTGTATCGACTGTTCCATGAAACGCCGCCAGAGGTCACTGCCCCGCAACCGCTGCGTTTCCACTGCACCTGCTCCCGGGAAAAGGTCGCCAGTACCCTGATGTCACTGGGGCGGGTGGAGCTGCAGGCGATTCTCGACGAGCAGGGCAGTGCCACCATCAGTTGCGACTTTTGCGCCAGCGAAACCCATTTTGACGCCGTGGATCTCGACCAACTGATCCACCAACTGAA
This sequence comes from Gammaproteobacteria bacterium HGW-Gammaproteobacteria-14, assembly GCA_002840115.1. Lineage (GTDB taxonomy): Bacteria > Pseudomonadota > Gammaproteobacteria > Pseudomonadales > Alcanivoracaceae > PGZG01. The sequence goes on from PGZG01000001.1 coordinate 39,689, forward strand.
CTAAGGCACCTCTGAATAACTCCTTGGGGTCTCTGGCGTTCAGGCTGGCTCGCAATCAAGGCGTGGTTTTGAAGGCATGCGTCGGCCTGTCGAAAAACCATAA
>PGZG01000086.1 GCA_002840115.1 Gammaproteobacteria bacterium HGW-Gammaproteobacteria-14
CGCGTCGTTCACCGCAGCAGCCAGGAGATCTTCCAGCATTTCCTTGTCCTCTTGCATCAATGAAGGGTCAATTTCCACCCGACGTACATCATGACGGCCATTCATGGTGATTTTGACCATGCCGGCACCGGCTTCCCCGGTCACTTCTGCATTGGCAGCTTCGTCCTGCATTTTTTTCATTTTCTCCTGCATAGCCTGGGCCTGCTGGAGCAAATTATTCATATCAAATTCCATCACACTCTCCTGATACAGCATGGATTTAATCGGGTTGTATTGATTCGATATCCAGTTGTCCGCCAAATTCCCGCTGCAGGGCAATAATCACCGGATCCTGACTAATAAGCTCCCGAGTCTTTAGGATCTTCGCCTGACGAGCCACGGCAATTTGCTGTGCAGGTGTATTTTCAACTCCCTCACGCCACTCCGCATTTAACCGTACCTGACTGCCTAACCGCTCGGACACCACCCGCCCTAATTCTGCTAAACGCTCCGGCGTTGCCAACATCTGGTGTCCCTGCTCCAGCAACAAGGTCCAATCCAGACCGTTTCTGGCACCCAGGCTGGCATGTTCAGCCAAATTGCGCAGCATGCCCTCCATCGGCAGCTCGGCAACCAGTCCAGCCCACCATACCGAGGGATCATCCACCGTCTCCTCAACAACAGGGGGCGCTTGCTTCGGCGCGACAACAGGGGTCGCAGGAGCTGCTTCAACAGCCACAGGTGTAGTAATAACAGGTGCGTTATTAACCGGAGAATTAATCGTCGGTGTCGGCTGAGGTTGAGCCGGTACCGACCGTAACTCCGGTCGGCCCGGCTCAACCGGCTTTTTTGCGCTGTCATTGCCTCCGGCAGGCAGCACCCCTTCTGGGCGGAACAGCACCATCCGCAACAGAATCATCTCAAGACCCGCTCGAGGGTTCGGCGCATCGGCAAGATCCCTGCGACCCCGTAATGCGATGTCGTAACTCAGCTGCACCTGCTCGGCGATAAAACGACCCGCCAATTCCGTCATGCGGCTATCTGTCTGCCGTGCGGGAACCGCCTGCGATACTGCCAGAGAATGCAGACAAGCAATCAGCTCATCCAGCAAAGCCATTTCATCCGGTGATTGCTCTGCCACCTGATCTACGGCGGCCAGCACGGTTTCCGCATCACCATCCGCCAGCGCCGCCAGCAGCGCCAGCACATGGGCGCGGTCAACGCTTCCCAGCATGCTACGCACGGCGGTTTCTGCCAGTGGATTGCCACTAAAAGCAATCGCCTGGTCGGTCAAACTCAGCGCATCACGCATAGAGCCACGGGCGGCCTGGCCGAGCAGTTGTAACGCGGGCTCTTCAAAACCGATCATTTCACGCTGTAGCAAATCCGCCAGATGGGCAGCAATCCGATCCGCCGGCAGGGCCTTCAGATTGAACTGTAAACAGCGGGACAAAATCGTCACGGGCAGCTTTTGCGGGTCCGTGGTTGCCAGCAGAAACTTCACATGGGGAGGTGGCTCTTCCAGAGTCTTCAGCAAGGCATTAAAGCTGTGAGTGGAGAGCATATGCACCTCATCGATAAGGTACACCTTGTAGCGCCCACGGGTGGGCGCGTACTGGACATTGTCGAGTAGCTCCCGGGTGTCTTCCACCTTGGTACGACTGGCAGCATCCACCTCAATAAGATCAACAAAACGCCCTTCACCGATTTCGACGCAGGTATCGCAAACGCCACAGGGCTGCGAACTGACCCCCTCCTCGCAATTAAGGCAGCGAGACAGAATCCGGGCAATGGTGGTCTTACCAACCCCCCGGGTACCCGTAAACAGATAGGCATGATGCAGACGGTCATGGTCCAGCGCATTAATCAGCGCCCGGGAAACATGATCCTGCCCTACCAACTCATGAAATGTGCGCGGCCGATATTTGCGCGCCAGAACCTGATAACTCATCGCCGTCCCGTAGCCAGCATGAAAGGCCGTATCGTACCAGAATTCCGCCCCATACAAGGGTCTGCCTCCATGAAGAACGAGCATCTAATGGCGCTGCCAGCATCAGGCGCGCGAGGAGCTGTGGCTTAAGGGGTCCGTGGCGCCATGGGTGGCGGAGAGGAGCTACAGAGATGTCTCGTGAGTGCCCGGTGAACAGGCCCCTGTCACAGCCGTCTCGGAATGACTTTTTAGCGGATAAAGGAAGAGGGGCTGAATGGAGGCAGCCCTGCCAGCCACACCCCGGCACACGACGTCACTGCTACCGTTGCTTCCTTCCGGACCTGGCGGGGTTCACAGCTGGTCATTGCGGGGGGACCGACAGGGCTACCATTAAGCTCCCTTTCGGAGAGGGCGGCATTGTCGCGAAAGCTCGGCGCCATTGCAAGAGAATGACTTTAGCGAGGTCCTGTTCAAAAGCAGAAACCACCGATTACAACGCCCGTGTTAACTGCTCCCAGCCGCACAAAACCTCATCACGAAACTGCGCCGCTGCCACAGGCTTACTAATTAAAAAACCCTGAGCTTCATCGCAACCCAGCGAATCCAGCATTTTCAACTGCTCTTGTGTTTCCACTCCCTCCGCCAGCACACGCATCCCCAGGTGACCCGTCAATTCGATAATACCGGCTACCAGCACACGCTGCTGACGGTCTGCAACCAGACTTTCAATAAACGAACGATCAATTTTGACCGTATCGACGGGCAGCTGTCTTAAATGCGATAACGATGAAAAGCCGGTGCCGAAATCATCCAGAGACAAACCGTAACCAAGTGCCCGTAAACGCCCCAATACGCGGATAGCATAGTCGATATCCTGCATGGCAGAACTCTCAGTCACCTCAAACTCCAATTGCGCGGGAGCCAAACCATAACGCTGGCGGACTTCCTCAATACGATCCACTAACTGCTCATCAAACATTTGCCGTGCGGACAAGTTAATCGATAACACCATGGAGTCTTGCAGGTGACCCCAGCCAGCCAAATGACGGCAAGCATGCTCCAAAACCCAATAACCAAGACGCAGGATTTGCCCCGTTTCTTCGGCAACCGGAATAAACAACTCTGGAGAAATTGACTCGCACTCTGGAGTGGTCCAGCGCAACAGCACCTCTGCACCGGACAGTTGGCGCTCATCCAGCTTCATTCTTGGCTGAAATGCCAAGGACAACTCTGCATCCATATCCATGCGCTTGAGACGGGCCGCCAGTTCAGCAATCCGGTTTGACTCCGCCAACATAGCCGCATTAAAAAAGCTATAACGGTTTTTGCCGCTGCGCTTGGCGTGATACATGGCCAGGTCCGCCTGACGCACCAGAGTTTCCACCTCCGTATTTGAATTCGCGCAAGGGGCCAAGCCGACGCTGCAGGAAAGTGCGAACTCCACCTGATCAAAGCTAACCGGGCTCCGAACTTTATGCACCAGTTCATCAGCCCACTGCCGAATCTCGGCAAGATCATCAAAACCAGGCATAAACAGCACAAACTCATCACCGCTCTGCCGAGCAACGACGGCCTCTGTGCCAGCAAGGCCCACCAGACGTCGCGCCATGGCAACCAGAGCAATATCGCCGGCTTTGTGGCCAAGGGTGTCATTAATCAGCTTGAAGTCATCCAGATCGACAAAGACCAGCAATCCGTGCTGCCCCGCCTCAAGACGGGACCCCACCAGCTCTTCGAAACGGTGCCGGTTGGGCAGGCCAGTCAAGGCATCATGGCGAGCCATAAAGTGCAATTGCTGTTGCTGGCGTTTGCGCTCGGAGACATCCCGAATAATGGCAACCAGCTGCTCCGCGTCACTGATTGCCATCGGCGAGACCACCATTTCCAGCTCAAGATGGGAGCCATCGCAGTGCCGCCCAACCACGTCTCTGGGAACCCGGAAGCGCTCGCGAAAACCATCAAGAATAACCGACAGATCACCCTCCACCGGGCGCTGTGTTTCCGGCATCAACTCAGTTACCGATTTACCCAGCAGCATGGTCGCGTTTTGGCCGAAAATACGTTCAGCGCCGCGATTGAAACCGGTAATCGTGCCCGCCACATCACAGACCACCACACCATCAGAGATTTGCTGCAACAGGACATCGGTCCACTCACGCAACTGCACCACACGTCGTCGGCTACGCAAAACACGAAGCAACGCTTTTTCCTGCACCTCGCTGGCAAAGTCGGCGCGTAACCGTTCGCTTTGATACAAGGCCAAAATCAGACTGGCACTAATCAATAAATAGCAAACCTGAAAAGATGCAAAATGCCAGGCACCCCATGCCGCCTCACGGGCCACCGGCTGCATAATCCAAAGCCCGGCCAAACTCAGAAAGCCCAGACCGGCACCAGTAAAGCCAAGCGGTCTTTTAGGGTCGCGCGCACGCCAGAAATAAAACCCCGCCATGGCGTAAGCAGAAGCCAGCAGCACCGAGCCTGGCAACTCCCGGCACCAAGGATCACCGCTATTTCTCCAATAACAGAATCCCAGCCATAACAGCCCGGCCACCGGCAACCAGCGTAGATAAATGCTGACACCTCGGCCCAGCAACACGCTCACTGCAGTTAGCAGAAGAAAGGCTCGCAGTAGCAGGTCGAACTCAGCGTAAAAAATCAGCGGGGGTGTAATTGGAGCAAAAAGCAGCAGGGAGTGGCGCACGGCATCCATGGCCATGGCCACGGACATCCAGAGGTAACCTCGCCCGGCACCACCACGGCCATAGCCATACAGCACCATAGCCAGCAGTAACGCGCTGACAATCAGGCCATAGCGAATCACATCATGTAGAAAATCCGAGGGATACATCAGAGCGCCGTTTATTATTATGTCGCCAATGATACAGCGGATACTGTCAACCTGCCTCTATTGATCCATATCAAATGAGCCGCCAACCATGGCTGTCAGCGATGACGCCCCTGCTCTACACTGAGATTTCAGGCTGAACTCAAACCCAGTGAAGCCACGTCAACAGGGAGAGCTATATGATTCGGGTTGCTATCAATGGTTACGGGCGTATTGGCCGCTGTCTGGTGCGGGCCATCTATGAACGCGGTCTGCAGGAACAAATAGTCGTTGTCGCCATTAATGATCTGGCCGACTTTGAGGTGCTTGCCCACCTGACACGCCACGACAGCACCCATGGTCACTTCCACATCCCCGTATCCATTAACGGAGACCAGATGGCCATCGGTGACTGGACCATCCAGATGACGCGGGAAAAAGATCCTGCCGCCCTGCCCTGGAAGGCTCTGGGGGTCGATATTGCACTGGAGTGCTCTGGCAAGTTCAAAGCCCGGCAAGCACTGTCGGCCCACCTTGGCGCCGGGGCCCGACGCGTACTTGCCAGCTTCCCCGTGGCGGACGCCGACCGAACCATTGTTATCGGCGTCAATGACCATGATCTCCGAGACGACGATGCAGTGGTCTCCAATGCCAGCTGCACCACTAACTGCCTGGCGCCGCTGGTGAAGGTGCTGGATGATGCGTTCGGCTTTGAACAAGGTCAGATGACCACCATTCATGCCTATACCAACGATCAGAACCTGATTGATAAAGCCCATAGCGACATGTATCGGGCGCGCTCGGCCACCATGTCCATGATTCCAACCAAGACCGGAGCAGCAAAAGCCGTCGGGCTGGTGTTACCGCACCTGAAAGGCAAGCTTGACGGCATGGCCATCAGGGTCCCCACCCTGAATGTGTCCATGGTCGATCTGCACTGCCAGCTCAAGCAGGATGTTACCCCTGAGGCCATTAATGATGCCTTGCGGCAAGCTGCAGCTGGCTCCCTGAAAGGCATTCTCGGGGTCAACGAGGAACCGCTGGTATCCTGGGACTTCAACCACAATCCACTGTCGAGCATTGTCGATCTGGCCCAGACACGCACCATGGGGCGTCAGGCAAAACTGATGAGCTGGTATGACAATGAGTGGGGTTTCACCGAACGCATGGTGGACATGATTATCAAGATGGGCTGAAACCGGTCTCTGCCAAATTGCCCCCCCCGACCACGTGCGGGGCAATTTGGCCTGAGAGTCCGCTAGAAAAACGGACTGTAATGGTCCTCCTGACCTGCCTCCCGCGCCTCCTTGTGACGGATCTTCATCACCTTCTCAATGCTTCTGATCTGCCGCTCATCATCTGCATCCACCATCACCAGATAGCCTCCCTCCTGCTCAACATTGGCCAGATAGGGCTCAATATGGTGATTACGGGTGGAAATACCGCGGATACCACCAAGCCAAGCACCGAAACAGATTCCGAAGGCAGTGGCGGCAATCGCCGTACCGCTGCCAAGGTCCACGCCCCAAGGGTCCGTTGCCGCCAGCACGAAACCACCAAACAGCCCGAAAATCATCCCGTACATAGCTCCGAGAAAGCCAAAGTGCAGGATATCGGTTTCCTCCCACAAGGTTGTGGTATGCACCTTCGCCCGTTCCAGCACACCCATGTTTTTACCCAGTACATGGATACGGTTTTCACCAATCCCCTCGGCGCCAAGATCACGGCTTATACCGAGCACACTGGCCAACGAGCGGGTCATGTAATAGTAGCGTTTCATACGTCTCTCCCTAACGTGACTTCCCCTTGATTCTGCCCCTACATAGGGTGAAAGGAACATCGATGTGCTAGACCCTGTTGCTATATCCACAGGGCGCTGATAGCAAAGAGTTATGTGGGGGGAGTCCTGCGCCGCAATGCGTTTATCGAAGCAGGAGGCGCTGAAATCCAGAGACAAAAAAAAGGGTCCCGTTTGGGACCCTTTTTTCCTGTATGGCGCACCCGGAAGGATTCGAACCTCCGACCCCCAAGTTCGTAGCCTGGTGCTCTATCCAGCTGAGCTACGGGTGCGTATCGCTGTTTGGGGCAAGCCCCTACGCGAGGCGCGCATTATTTCCAAAGGGGGCCACTGAGTCAAGCCAAGGGTGCTGTAAATTTAGGCAATCAGTCTGCGGTGGCCATTTGTTTTTGCAGATAGTTCTCAATACCGACTCTCTCGATCAGACCGAGCTGCGTTTCCAGCCAGTCTACGTGCTCTTCCTCAGACTCCAGAATATGCTGAAAAAGATCCCGCGATACGTAATCCTGAACCTGTTCGCACCAGGCAATTGCTTCACGCAACAGCGGCAGGGCCTGATGCTCCAGTTTCAAGTCGCACTCGAGCATTTCCCGGGGGTTCTCGCCGATCATCAACTTCCCCAGATCCTGAAGGTTAGGTAGCCCTTCAAGGAACAAAATACGCTCGATCAGCTGATCTGCGTGCTTCATCTCATCAATAGATTCTTCATATTCCTTGTCGGCGAGCTTTTTCAGCCCCCAGTCCTTGTACATACGGGCATGAAGAAAATACTGATTGATTGCAACCAGCTCGTTGGCAAGCGCCTTATTCAAAAACTCAATAACTTTCTTCTCGCCGCGCATGGCGCCCTCTCCTTTTATCGAATCAAGGGGGCATTGTCCGTTGCTGGTCAAAAAGACTCAATAGTAGAGGGGGGAGATGGACGGTTAAGTCAGGCAGGCTGTGGTGAGTAGTGCCCGACCATCGTGCCATTGTCTGAAGAAACCGATGTAGAGGAATGACGAATAAGATCGGCAGCATGAACCATACATTTACCGCACTGGGAGCCAACGCCAAGCCCGGAGCGCAAGGACTTCAGAGTGTCGCAGCCAGAGCTGACTGCTGCGCGAATTTGACCATCCGTTACGCCTTTACATAAGCAAATGTACATAACACACCGCCCTTGCCTACATGAGCGGACACAGTAATCTTAATAGGAATGATTTGCAATACCGTTCGTCAATGAAAGCGCCTTCGGCGTCCTGCGCCGCTGACGCGGCTGGTCGAACAAGGGTTCTCATCAAGACATCTCTCACCGCCAGATACCAAAAAGCCCCGCAATGCGGG
>PGZG01000087.1 GCA_002840115.1 Gammaproteobacteria bacterium HGW-Gammaproteobacteria-14
TATCCGTGGCATCTCTGGCTGGATCGGCTTTACCGCGTTTTATCTTGCCATTCCAATGACCGCGCTTGCCGATGCCAGCGTATTGCGCGCCGCCGCCCCCCTGTGGGTGCCCCTACTGGTGTTTGTCTGGCTACGGGAAACCATCCCCGCGCCACGCTGGGCAGCCCTGTTGTGCGGCTTTGCGGGGGTCACTCTGGTGTTGCAGCCAGTCAGTGGTGCTGTAAACCCCGGGCACTGGCTCGGACTGCTCGCCGGAGCGGGCCTGGCGGCATCCATGGCGACCACCCGCGCACTGACTTCCAGTGAACCTGCTGCACGAGTCTTGTTTTATTATTTCGTCATCGCTTTTCTTGCCTCTACCCCAATGGGCCTGCTGCATCTGCAACCCATCCCCCATACTGCCTGGCCCGCACTCGTGTATGTGGGATGCTCAATTTTTATCACTATGGTTCTCTACAACCGCGCCTATAGCCTTGCCCCAACCACCGTTGTCGCACCGCTGGGCTATATCGCAGTGCCTGCGGCGGCAGTTATCGACTGGCTTATCTGGGGGCATATCCCCGGAATACTGGTAATCGCCGGCTGCACACTGGTCGTTCTCAGCGGCATTTTTGCCGTCACCCTGACCTCTTCTCGCCACGGCGAGCACTGATCGTTCAGCGGAAATTTGCCACCTCTGATCGGTATAGAAAAAAAATACTTGTCTGGAAGCAAACTCAGCGCTATACAGGCGCCAAGAGAGCATCGCAATCTATCCGTTTGCGGGCAGCTCTCGAACTGGCAGTCAGGTGTCACTCAGGAGCCGTTCCGGCGCCTACGGGGCGCGGGGCCGGTCCCAATCGAAAAAGGGGGCCAACCATGACCAGCAGTCGCATTGAAACTGACCACGACGAAACGGATGATTTGCTGATGAATGAAGATGTTGACTTCATCGAGGAAGAACAGGACGAGCAGGAAGTTCAGAGCCCACGCTCCAAGAGCTTTAACCTCGACATGCGCCATCGCATTGAGAACCGGCTTGAAGAACGCAGGCTGCAAAAAGAGTTGAACGAGTACGAGTTTTTCGATCTCGACGACGACGAAGAAACGCTACATTAAAAAAGGCCCGCATTGCGGGCCTTTTTTAATGTCAGGGCGCAAACCACGCCTTTGGCGTGATGCAAAAATCGCCGCACCACCTTGCGGTGGTACGGCGATTTTTTACCAGCCGGTAAGCTCTTTCAACGCCTGCCCCATTTGCGATGGGTTGCGCACGGTTTTAACACCCGCAGCTTCCAGTGCCGCAAACTTCTCATCTGCCGTTCCTTTACCGCCGGCAATGATTGCTCCGGCATGTCCCATACGTTTACCTGCAGGCGCCGTAACACCTGCAATATAAGACACCACTGGCTTGGTAACGTGCGCCTTGATAAAAGCCGCCGCCTCATCTTCAGCACTGCCGCCAATCTCACCGACCATAATAATGGCCTCGGTTTGCGGGTCATCCTGGAATAAACGCAGTGCATCAATAAAGGTCATGCCCGGAATAGGGTCGCCACCAATACCGATACAGGTCGACTGACCAAAGCCTAACGCCGTAGTCTGGTTAACCGCCTCATAGGTCAGAGTACCCGAACGGGAAACAATCCCTACCTTACCCGGCTGATGAATATGCCCCGGCATAATGCCGATTTTGCACTCACCGGGGGTAATAATTCCTGGGCAATTTGGCCCGATCAATCGAATACCACCCTTGCGCACCACATATTCTTTGACCTTCAGCATATCCAGAGCAGGTACGCCCTCGGTAATGCAGACAATCAACTCAATACCAGCATCAGCAGCTTCCAGAATGGAGTCCTTGCAAAATGCCGCTGGCACATAAATCACCGACGCATTAGCACCAGTAGCTTCCACGGCCTCACGTACGGTATTGAAAACCGGCAGCCCAAGATGCGTTTGACCGCCTTTACCCGGCGTTACGCCACCAACCATTTTGGTGCCATAGGCAATTGCCTGCTCCGAATGCAGAGTGCCTTGAGACCCGGTAAAACCCTGACAGATAACACGGGTTTCCTTATTGATTAATACACTCATACTGCACCCCCGACGGCTTTCACAACCTGCTCGGCGGCATCATTGAAACCGCTTGCGGCGATAATATTCAGTCCGCTCTCAGCCAGCTTTTTGCTGCCAAGTTCGGCGTTATTGCCTTCCAGGCGCACAACCACGGGCACCTTGACGCCCACTTCCTTCACCGCACCAATAATTCCTTCAGCGATCATGTCGCAACGGACAATGCCACCGAAAATATTCACCAGCACAGCCTGCACATTACTGTCAGAAAGGATGATCTTAAATGCTTCGGTAACCCGCTCTTTAGTCGCACCACCGCCAACATCAAGGAAATTGGCAGGAGCACCGCCCTTGAGTTTGATAATGTCCATGGTTGCCATGGCCAAGCCAGCGCCATTTACCATGCAGCCAATATTGCCATCCAGCGCTACATAGTTAAGCTCCCACTCTGCCGCACGCCGCTCTCGCTCATCTTCCTGAGAGGGATCTTCCATCGCCTTGAGCTTGGGCTGACGAAACAGTGCACTGCCATCCAGATTAATCTTGGCATCCAGACAGTGAAGGTTGCCTTCTTTGGTAATCACCAGCGGATTAATTTCCAACAGCGCCAAATCGTTTTCTTCAAACAGCTTGGCCAGACCCAGGAAAATCCTGGTGAACTGCTTGATTTGCTCCGGATTCAGTCCAAGCTTGAAACCAATATCCCGCGCCTGATAGGGCTGAGCTCCAACCAGCGGATCGATCTCCGCCTTAAGAATTTTCTCAGGTGTCTCATGGGCCACGGTTTCAATTTCAACGCCACCTTCGGTGGACGCCATAAATACGATACGACGCGTAGCACGATCCAGCACTGCGCCGAGATACAGCTCCTGGGCAATATCGGTGCAAGACTCCACCAGGATTTTGCTGACCGGCTGACCGTCGGCATCCGTCTGATACGTCACCAAACGCTGGCCTAGCCACTTTTTCGCAAACTCGGCAGCTTCTTCCGCGGATTTTACCAGCTTTACGCCACCCGCCTTGCCACGCCCACCGGCATGCACCTGAGCCTTGACGACCCACTCGGTACCGCCAATTTCCTTTAACTTCTCGGCCACTTCTTCCGGGGTATCACAGGCGTAGCCTTTTGATACCGGCAATCCGTATTGTGCAAACAGCTGTTTGCCTTGGTACTCATGGAGATTCATGTTCTGATCCCGTTGTCTTCCGTTATGGAACTGTTCTCCGAAAAACCCGGCTTCCTTGTGGGGCGCCGGATCAGCCTTCTTGCCAATTTTCGCATGAAACTTTCAGCTCACACCGACTGTCTCGCCAGTGCTACTTTTTGCGCTTGCGCTGGGCGATATGAATCGCCTTGAAATCGGCGGCCAGTGCCGCCTCATGCACGGCTTCCGACAAGGTCGGATGACCAAAGACCATCAACTGCAAGTCTTCAATCGTGGCGCCGAACTCCATGGCGATCACTCCTTGCTGCACCAACTCGGAAGCCTGAGGGCCCAGTACATGCATACCCAGAATCCGGTCCGTCTTCTCATCGGCAACAAACTTTACCATCCCGTAACTTTCGCCAGCCGCAAGTGCTCGACCATTAGCCGCAAACGGCACCACGCCAGCTTTATAGGGCTCGCCGCTAGACTTCAGCTCTTCTTCGGTTTTACCGACCCAAGCAAGCTCCGGATGAGTGTAGATCACCCAGGGAATAGTGTCGTAATTTACCTGGGTGTGCTCGCCAGCAATCACATCCGCCACCATCACACCTTCTTCCATGGCTTTGTGCGCCAAAGCAGGACCACGCACCAAATCACCTACCGCATACACGCCGGGCACATCCGTGCGGCACTGTTGGTTTACGTAGATAAAATTACGCTCATCCAGCGTCACGCCTGAATCCGCAGCCAATAAATTCTGTGTAACCGGTCTGCGCCCAACCGCAACGATCAAGCGGTCAAAAACTTCCTTATGCTCACCGTCGGCATCGGTATAGGTGACGTTAACTTTTTTACCCTTAACTTCACTGGCCGTCACTCGAGCACCGAGGCGGATATCCAAGCCCTGCTTGGTCAGAATCTTTCTGGCCTCCTTTGCCAGCTGCTGGTCCACCGGTGGCAGAAACGCATCCACGGCCTCCAACACCACCACTTCTGAGCCCAGACGAGACCAGACACTACCAAGCTCAAGACCAATAACCCCCGCGCCGATAACCCCTAAACGCTTCGGCACATCAGTGAAATCCAGGGCTCCAGTGGAATCAACAATACGGTCCTGATCGACCACAGCTACAGGAATAGTTACCGGCTCGGAACCCGCAGCCAGAATAACATTCTCCGCCGCCAGCAGTTTCAAATCCCCTTCTGTCGGGGAGAATTCAACCTGCTTGCCCGACAACAATTTACCGCTGCCTTGAAGCCAATCAATTTTGTGAGCCTGAAAGAGTTGTGCGATACCTCCAGTAAGTTGCAAAACCACCTGATCCTTTCGCTCCACCATTTTTTTAACATCAATGGATATCTTGCCAACCTCAATACCATGATCGGCAAAACTGGCGGAAGCTTCATGGTAGCGCCAACTGGAGTCGAGTAACGCTTTTGACGGGATACAACCGATATTCAGGCAAGTGCCACCAAGCGCTGGCTTACCCTGTTTGTTAATGCGTTTCTCAATGCAGGCAACTTTCATTCCCAGTTGCGCGCAACGAATAGCTGCTACGTAACCGCCCGGCCCACCGCCGATGACGATGACATCGTATTGTTCAGACATAACGCTTCCCGTTTTATCAGAGGGGCGCCGGACCAGCCGGCGCCGGTACATCAGATATCCAGCAACAGTCGAGCTGGATCTTCGATAAACTGCTTAACTGCCACTAGAAACTGAACAGCTTCACGACCATCAATCAGGCGATGATCATAAGAAACTGCCAAGTACATCATTGGCAAAATCTCCACTTTGCCGTCAACCGCCATGGGGCGCTCTTGAATTTTGTGCATCCCCATAATGGCCGTCTGTGGTGGATTCAAAATAGGTGTCGACATCAGAGACCCGAAAACACCGCCGTTGGAAATCGTAAAAGTTCCACCGGTCATTTCTTCAATGGACAACTTTCCTTCGCGGGCCTTCTTACCATATTCAATAATTTGCGACTCAATTTCTGCCAACCCTTTTTGGTCCGCATCACGAATGATTGGCACCACCAGACCGCGATCACCGGATACCGCCACACCGACATCGTAATAACCGTGGTAAACAATATCATCGCCATCAATAGAAGCATTTACCATGGGAAATCGTTTCAAAGCTTCCACGCAGGCACGAACAAAAAAGCTCATAAAGCCCAACCGTACACCATGCGCTTTTTCGAAATCCGCCTGATAGTGTTTGCGCATTTCCATAATTGGCTTCATGTTCACTTCATTAAAGGTCGTCAACATAGCCGCTGTATGCTGTGCCTCTACCAGACGCTCAGCGATACGTTTACGCAAGCGGGTCATCGGCACACGTTTTTCTTCACGATCACCCGCCGATAACTCCTGAGTCGTCGCCGCTACCGGAGAAGGAGCCACAGCCTTCTGTTTTTCGCGGCCTTTCAACACAGAATCAACATCTTCGCGGGTAATGCGCCCACCCTTACCAGTACCTTCGACCTTGGCAGGATCCAGCCCGGCCTCCGCAAGACGCTTACGGGCCGCCGGGCCAGCCACCTTATCCACAGCCTCAGCTTTTGCCGCTGGCTCTGGTGCGGCACTAGAAGTGGTCTTGTCGGCTGCACCAGCGGCAGTCCCTTCTTCAAGGACCGCGAGCACGGCCTGACTTTCTACGGTATCGCCCTCGCCATGAATAATCTTACCGAGCACTCCATCCGCGGGAGAAACAACCTCAAGCACCACTTTGTCAGTTTCGATATCGACCAACAGCTCATCACGACTGACTTGGTCGCCAGCCTGTTTATGCCAAGTGGCTACCGTGCCATCCGCCACGGATTCAGGGAACTGCGGAGCTTTGATTTCAATAGACATGATCTGTCCTGCTTCCTTTTTATTGATCTGTTAGTCGATCAGTTAATAGTGTCAACGAGTACCTTTTCAACGAATACCAAAGGCATCCTGAATCAACTTCTGCTGCTGCTCCACATGCAATGCCATAGAACCCACTGCGGGAGCCGCCGCCGAATCACGACCGGCATACTCAAGGTACAGCACAGGATTCAGCTGATGCACCACATGGCGCATATGATGTTGACTGCAATACCAGGCACCCTGATTTTGCGGTTCTTCCTGACACCACACTACGGTCTTGAGATTACGGAACGGTTTCATAATTTCCAGCAATCGCTGCTCAGGAAATGGATATAGCTGCTCAATACGAACTACTGCTGTATCAGCAATACCGTCAGCCTCACGCTTCTCAAGAAGGTCGTAATAAACCTTGCCACCGCAAAGCACCAGTCGCTCAACCTTATCTGCTTCAACCTCTGGATCCGGCAAAACAGTCTCAAAGCGGCCTTCCGCCAACTCTTCCAATGTTGATACAGCGCGCTTGTGACGTAGCAAGCTTTTCGGGCTCATTATCACCAACGGTTTACGCGACGGACGCAGCGCCTGACGCCGTAGCAGGTGATAAATTTGCGATGGTGTCGTCGGCGTACAGACCTGCATATTCTGCTCTGCACATAACTGCAAAAAGCGCTCCAGTCGGGCTGAAGAATGTTCCGGCCCCTGCCCTTCATAACCATGGGGCAGCAATAGTGTCAGGCCACAAATTCGCGCCCATTTTGATTCACCAGATGAGATAAACTGATCAATCACCACCTGAGCGCCGTTGACAAAATCACCAAACTGAGCCTCCCAGATAATCAACGCCTGTGGCGTGGTGGTTGAATAACCATACTCAAAAGCCAGTACAGCCTCTTCTGACAGCAACGAATCATAAATATCAAACGGTGGCTGAGCGTCATCCAGATTCTTCAACGGTACATAGGCTTCACCATTTTTCTGGTTATGCAATACCGCATGACGATGAGAGAAGGTGCCACGCCCCACATCCTGCCCGGTAAGGCGAATCGCCATGCCTTTATCAAGCAACGTCGCATAAGCCATGGTTTCTGCATACCCCCAGTTAATGGGTTGCGCACCTGCAGTCATTTTCTGGCGGTCTTCAATGATTTTCTTGACCTGCCGTTGTAGCACCAACCCCTCAGGGGTTTGCTCCATACGACCGCCAAGCTCCTGAATTCTCTTCAGCGGAAAGCTGGTATCCCAGTCATCCTGAAGCTCATGACCGAGGTAGGGCGACCAATCCACAAACAACGCCTTATTAGGCTCACGAACCAGCCTTTTAACAACATAAATGCCCTCATCCAACTGATTACGATAGTCCTCTGCAACCTGCTGGCTATCCGCCTCCGACAAGGAGCCTTCGCGCTGTAGTTGCTCAGCATACAAAGTACGAGTCGTTGGATGCGATTTGATTTTCTTGTACATAAGCGGCTGGGTAGCCGACGGTTCATCTGCTTCGTTATGTCCAAGACGACGGTAACAGATCAGATCAATAACCACGTCTTTCTTGAACTGCTGACGATAATCCACCGCTAACTGGGTAACGAAGTACACAGCTTCCGGGTCATCCGCATTAACATGGAAAATAGGCGCCTGAACCATTTTTGCCACGTCAGTACAGTATTCTGTCGAACGCGCGTCATCCTGGCGGCTGGTAGTAAAGCCCACCTGGTTGTTGACGATGATATGAATGGTCCCGCCGGTC
>PGZG01000305.1 GCA_002840115.1 Gammaproteobacteria bacterium HGW-Gammaproteobacteria-14
GGACTCGCTCATTTTGATCATTACCCGGTTGCCTGCCGCGAGGGCGCCTACCAATGGGCCCAGAGCCAGATACAGCGGGTAGTTCCAGGGAGAAATAACACCGACAACGCCAACAGGTTGATAGGTGACCATGGCAGAGCCGGGCCATTGTGCGGCTCCGATTTTGCGTTTTTGCGGCTTCATCCATTTGCGCAGGTTTTTTGAGTAGTACTTGATGCCTTCCAGACTGGTCATGATTTCGGCCAGTCGGGTTTCGTCTCTGGAGCGGCTACCGAAATCGCTGTTCAGCGCGGCGCAGATTTCATCCTGATACTTTACCAACAGGGGGCGAATGCGCTGCAGGTGGTCGATGCGCTCCTCTGCCGTGGGATAGGGATGGCGGGCAAAGGCGGCCTTCTGGGCAGCAAACACCTTCTCCATGCGGAGGATTTCTTCATTCTGGTTATGCAGGGCCTGAACGTCGGCGACCATGGTGCTCTCCCGTTGGATTATTCTGATACAGCTTGACGATCGATTTTTAGAGCAATTACTCTAAGTGTCAATCCCCGAGCTGCATGGATGACCAACGGCGTCTCAAAATCAGGATTTCTGGCGCGATATGACCGGCTCTGATATTAAGCAGCACAAATATGGGCAGCACTGAATATGAGTAGTACCCAGTATGAGTAGCACTAAAGAACGCATCCTCGCCACGAGTCTGGAGCTGTTTAACCGGCTGGGGGAGCGTAATGTCACTACCAACCATATTGCCGAGTCGCTGGGGATTTCACCGGGAAACCTGTATTACCACTACCGCAATAAGGGCGACATTGTGTTCTCCCTGTTCGAGCGTTATCAGGCGACGGTGGAGGCGTTTTTGCAGGTGCCGCCGGATCGGCCGCTAACCTGGCAGGACAAGGTGGGTTACTTCGAGTCGATTCTGCAAAGCATGTGGGGCACCCGTTTTCTACACCGGGATATGGCCCACTTATTGAATCAGGACGAGCGGCTACGCAATAGC
>PGZG01000088.1 GCA_002840115.1 Gammaproteobacteria bacterium HGW-Gammaproteobacteria-14
ATAAACCACGCTAGGCGCCTTATCTTCAACAAAGAAGATCATCACCATGGCGGGCACCAGATAATTCACCAGTGCCGGCAGTAACAGATCAAAGAACTCATAGAACTTGACCATCCCTGCCTGCCACACCATCAGCGTAGTGATATCGCCGAACGGACTAAAGGCACCACCGGCATTTGCGGCAATCACAATATTGACGCAGCACAAATTGATAAAGCGACTGTCGCCCTCTGCCACTTTGGTTACCACAGCACACATAAGCAGCGCCGTGGTCAGGTTGTCAGCAATTGGCGAGATCACAAACGACAGCAGGCCGGTCAGCCAGAACAGGGAGCGATAACGGAACCCCCGACGCAACATCCAGGAACGCAAGGCATCAAAAACGCGACGTTCTTCCAGCGCGTTGATGTAGGTCATCGCCACCAACAGGAACAACATCAGCTCGGCAAATTCCAGCAACGTATGGCGGAAGGCAGCCTCGGTGACTTCCGGCACACCTTCGGCGACATAAACCGCGCCAATCAGCACCCAGATAATCCCGGCGGCTACCAGCACCGGCTTTGACTTGCGTAAATGCAGCTTTTCTTCGCCCATCACCAGAATGTAGGCAATCACGAAAATCGTCAGAGCAATGCCGCCGACGGTGGTGTTGGTCAAGTCCAGTGGTCCCATGGCCGCGAACGCCTGGGAGGGAATCAATAACACAGCAAGAAAGGCAGCAAGCAACTGAAGCAGAGGGCGCATGGCAGGATCATCCGCAAGGTGGCCGGGGAGGATATGGCGGCGGATATTAGCAGGTTAGCGCGAACAATGATGGAGCCGATGGCAGTATTTATTGACCCGGGTCAGGCGGATTTTACGATTGCCCTGGCGACAGTCAGTAAACTGACCTCCCTGTCATTGCCATTATGCAACATCACCCCCTCCGGAAGGCGCAAACGGCTTGCGCAGGTGTTCCGCAAACAGGCGGCAGACATCGGTCCAGGTAAAGATACCGGCAAGCCGTTGTTGGTGGGTAATCAGCACCAACGGGTGATGCCCTTTCGCCATAACCTGAAGCACCTCATCAATACGCATCGTAGCATTCAGTATCGGCACCATTCGCGCGAACCCGGCCACGACCTCATGGCTGCCTAACGGCAATGTGGCGAGATCGGCCACCCCCAACAACTCTTGATCAATGCCGGTTATTGGTACGTGGTGAATTTGATGCTCCTGCATAAAGCGTCTGGCCTCAGATACCGGAGTATCGGCATCGAGATGCCAAGGGAAAGCGGTCATCCAGGCACTGATCCGTGGTATTCGTCTCATCCTGACCTCCTTTGTGCTCCCGCCACCCGATACAACCATGGGAGCTTACTGAGCAGTCTAACCCTTTGTTTGCTATGATGACTGCCCGATTATCGGAAGCCGCCGACCATGTCCGCTGCCATTCGCTCCCTGATGCTACTGACGCTGCTTTATCCGGTATTAGCCGCTGCCGACAAGGATATGGAGCTATTGCGCGACGAGCTGCAAAACGCCATGAAACGGCAACAGCAGGAACTGAGCGTACGGGCCGATGACCTTAGCGCACAAATCCTCACCGCCGAAGAACTGCTTGAATTACAGCAACGCTATATCGAACAACTGGAGACGCACATCCGTGCCCTGCAAAAACCACAGGACGACTGAGACCGCACTATGCTGAAGCATGTCATGCGTCTGTTTGGCAAACCCCGAGGGGAAGATCGCTCAGCGATGCTTACCCCTGTTCAGAATGCGCCTGCTCAGAACGCGCCTGTTGCTGATGTGCCAGTATTAGAAAACCCGTCGTTTGATGCCGTACCTGTGGACACGGCTATAACAGACGACTTCGTCATGCCTTTTGAAATACGGCCTTTGCTCGCCAGCGACAGCGAATCTTTGCGAGCTGTGTTTCGCCAATCCATTTTGATCAATGCAGCGGATCACTATCCTGCCGATGCCTTGGCGGCCTGGAGCGCCAGCGCCGATGCTGCCAACTTTATCGACGACCTGCAGCAGGGCGTGACCATTGTTGCCGCATTACATGGCCAGCCGGTGGGCTTCGCGCAACTGTCACCCAGCGATCATATTGAAAAGCTATTTATTGCACCGGAAGGTAACGGACTCGGCATCGCCACATTGCTATGCCAACATTTGGAGGATGAAGCGCGCATGGCGGGAGCCAAGATTCTGCGTACGGAAAGCAGCCTGCCCGCCCGACGCTTTTTTGAAGGCATGGGATTTACTGTTGTCGAAGAAGAAACTGCCTATCGGCAAGACATTCCGCTACAGCGTTTCAGAATGGAAAAGATTCTGGTGCGCTGATTAGCGCACCAGGAACAGACTCAACTGCGGCACATAGGTAATCAGCGCCAGCACCGCCAACAGCACTAACATAAACGGAATGGTCGCGCTAAACAGTTCGGTAATCGGCTTACGGAACCGGTAACTGGCGATAAACAGATTCATCCCCACCGGCGGCGTGATGTAGCCAATCTGCATATTAGCCACAAAAATAATGCCCAGATGCACCGGGTCAATACCGTACCCCAAAGCCACCGGCAGAATCAGCGGCACCATAATCACCAGGGCCGCAAAAATATCGAGAATGGCGCCTAACACCAATAGCACCAGATTCAGCAACAACAGGAATGCCAACTTGCTTTCCACATGCAGCTGAATAAAGGCAAATAAGGTTTCCGGCACTCCAGCAAACACCAGATAATCCGAGAACGCCAACGCCACACCCAGAATCAGCAGGATTCCGCCCACCATGACCATGGACTCACGCATAATGCCGGGCAGTTTACGCAGAGGGATATCACGATATAGAAACACTTCAGCGATCAACACATAAAGGGCCGTCACCGCCGCAGCTTCACTAATCACCAGAACGCCGGAGAAAATCCCGCCCAATACCACAAACGGCAAAGGCACTTCCCAGCGAGCCTGCCACAGCGCCGTTCTTAATTCCTGCCAGGAAAATTTCTGCTTCGGCACCGGATGGCTGCGCATTGCCCACAAACACCAGAGATACAGAGCCACCACCATCAAGAGTGCGGGCACCAACCCGGCGAGATACAAGTGGACAATCTCCACCGACGGCATATCCAGTTGCTGGGACATTTGCTGGGCAATAATGCCGTATACCAACAAAGGCACCGACGGCACCAGCAACAGACCCAGACTTCCCGACGAAGTAACCAGACCAAGGTTAAACCGCTCCTGATACCCGGCTTTCGCGAGAGCAGGCAACAGCAGCGCCCCCAAAGCCACAATAGTCACACCACTACCGCCGGTCAGCGCAGTAAAGAAGGCGCAGGCCACCAGTGCCACCAGTGCCATACCGCCGGGCAGCCAGCCAAAAGCGGCCTGACTCAAACGCATCATCCTGTCAGCAGTTTTTGATTCACTCAGTAAAAAGCCAGCAAAGGTAAACAACGGCAGTGCCATCAGCACCACCGAATCGGACAACTGGTAAATAGTAATATGCAGCACCGCCAAAGGGGTATCGGTGCTCAAAAAGCCGATAGCCGCAGCCCCAAGAATAATAGCGAACAGGGGCGCGCCCAGCAGGGCTAGCAGGAGAAGCGCTATCACTGCCAGCCAGATCATGCGCGGGGTTCCTGCATAGGAGGGCGTAGATGCAACAAATCAAGGAAAAACATAATCAGGTAGCGCAGCGAAATCACGGTAAAACCCAGCGGAATAATTAATTGCAAGGTCCAAGCCGGAACGCCGGAAAAGGCATTGCCACCGAACTCCACCTCTGACACCACAAAGTGAGCGCTATACCAGGCCACCACAGCACAGATTACACAGGTAAAAATATCAAGCACCATAGCCACCCAGCGACGGGCGGCGGCGCTAATATAGTTATGCAGTAAATCAATACGGATATGCTCGTCACGACGAGAGGCGATCATCGCCCCCAACATACCGATCCAGAGCACCGCATTTTGCAATAGTGGCTCAATCCACACCAAGCTACTGCCGAACACATTACGCAATACAATCTGATAAATCGCCAGACTCACCATAGCCAACAGAATGAGCACAATAAGCCCATCCTCGAAATGGATAAACCAGCGATAGACGCGGCGCATTAGCCACCGCTTCCGTTACGAAACTCCGTAAGCAACGCTTGCAGACGCTCAAGCATAGGCTCACTGATTTCACCATCTGCCACCAACTGATCCGTGGCCTTATCTGCGTAGCTGCGCCACTCCGCCAGCTGTTCCTCCGTTGGCGCCACCAGATTCAAGCCCTGTTGCTGAATAGCCTGGTAGGCGCTGAGATTTTCAAGACGGCTTTCACGATCAAGTTTCGCGAACGATTCACTTAACACCCGTTCAACAATTTTCTGATCCGCCTCGGCAATGGCGGAAAAATAACGATCGCTGATGGCCAACATGCCATAGGTATACAGCAGCGGTACATCCGACATGTGTTTTACACGGCTGTGCCACTGCAGGGTCAACGCCGCCACCGGCGGTGCGGCAAAGGCATCAATGGCACCGGTTTGCAGGGACGTCAGCACGGTGCCGATACTGAGCAGTATAGGTGACACACCAAACACTCTGGCCGCTTTTGCTGAGCCTGTATCATTGGCTGGCAGCCACAGCTTTTGCTCGCGCAGCGCCTCCACCGTGTCCACCGGTTTCTGGCTCATGATGTAAGCAAAGCCACCATCCACCGGGCCAAAAACAACCCAACCGTTATCACGAAAGCCCTGACGAATTAGCGGATCAAGCTCCGTGCGAACATGATCTACCTCCTCATAGGAACGAAACGCAATCGGCATATTGAGAATCTGGCTGTCACGGTAGTGGCGACTAAAGGCTCCGCCCTGTGCTAACGCACCATGCAGCTGGCCAATACTGATTTTCCGTTGTACGGTGCGATCATCACCCATCACACCGCCTGGGAAAATGCGCAGCTTTACCCGACCGTCAGTTTGCTTTTCGATATCGTCACTGGCGGCTCGCAGGGCCGTGACCACGGTAGTGCCTTCCGGGTACAGCGTCGAAATACGCAGCGTGGTTGCCTGAGCCAACAGGGGCATAGCAAGAGCACATAGAACCAGTAGTCGTAACATGAAACGCGTCCTTTCCGGGCTTATAGGGTGAATGATATGCCAGACTACTCGAAGTAATCCGCAGAACCGTTCCGTAATACGCGGGCATCGCGCTGGGCAACCGTATTTTGCAAAGTTAAGCCGTGTTCAATCGGGTTCGCCGCCAACACCTCATCAAGCAGCGAATCATGCAATGCCTGATCAAATACCAGACGGGCATAGCGCTCCGCAAATAAAGTCTGGGCCATCAAATTACGACCATTCGACAGCTCAACAGCGCGCTCAAAATGCTGACGTGCAACTTCCGGCTTGCCACCCAGCGACTCCGGCAAAATGCTATTCAGCACTCCCAGATACATATGTGCCTGACCGTGCTCATAGCCTTCATCCAGAGCGACTACACGTTGCATCAAGGCATCGACTCGGCCGAGGTCCGCCACCGCGTTCCAGTCGCTGCTGTTGAGCTGAATGTAACCCGCCCAGGTTGTACCAAGGGTGAAGAGTACCGGAACCTGTTTACGCTTCTGGCGAGCCAGTAACTCCTCGAAGTCCACCATCGGCATGCGGCGAATATCACAGAGCTTGCGATCGCTGGCGCAGGCGGCTCGCAGGGCATAATCCAACGCCCGCGAGGACAATTGACTGGCCCGTTGAGGATCATCCACAAACAACCCCGCATAGGCGGAGTACAGGCTGGCGCCGCTTTGCAGTAAGGATTCGCTGTCCGGCCAGTTTTCAATCAAGCCGTCAATGGTTAGCAGGTAGGTGGGCATGCCCTCCCCTACCAGAGTGATATCCGTATGATTGAGCACACCGTAGGGCAGGTTATCGCCGATCCGGCTAACGGCACAGCCCTGCAAGCCCAGCAGTAACACAGCTAACCCGGCAACACGCAGTGAAAACAGCACGTTCACGCTCTTTTGTTGTGATAACAGAAACATCTGCCGAAGACCTCGCAGAGACGGGCCTTTATAACAGGGGGCAGGAAGCAACTCAAACCGGAGACAGGGTCTCATGCCTGCAACATCCGACGCCATAACCCGGTGACAGCCCCGAGCAGGCAACCGCTCAACAATCCGGCAAAGTGCGCCTCATTGGCAACGATATCCGTTAGCCCCACCCAGCAGATAACCAGCCAGGCCAGCATAAAAATAACAACGGCGCGGGGAATGCCATAACCCGCCGAGGGGTTAATCCTACCGTACAGCCAGAGGTACCCCAGTAAGCCAAACACCACTCCGGAGAGCCCACCAAACTTGGGACCTGTGGCATAAAACTGAGCCAGATTGGAAACCGCAGCCACCAGCAAGGTTATCCAAAGCAACTGGAATGAGGACTGGAAACGCTCGATGGTATTCCCCAGGCTTTGCCACCACAGCAGATTGAAGATGATGTGCAGGGCGGAAAAGTGCAGCAACATGGGCGTAAACAGGCGCCAGGGCTGGTCACTGATTGCGGCAAGATCCGGCGCGAACAATAGCGCCCGGTAAAGCTGGTCAGATACCAGCATCGGCGACAGAAAAACCAGCACCGAGGCCAACAGAACAACCTTTACCACCGGCCCCATACCAGCCCACCACTGGGCCCAGAATCCAGGCCCGGAGGACGATCGACGCAGGTTAAACACGGCCCCGGAGCGCCAGGCGGCTCCTTGAAAAGAGGGATCCAGCGGGTTACTGCGGAAGGCTTCCAGTAAATCCCGGGCCTCCTGAAAACGTTCCGGGTCTGTCAGTAACAAGGCGACTTCAGCACCCTGTTGCCGCTGCTCAACGTGAATGCCCCTCTCGCGTAACACCTCGGCAAACAGGCGAGCCATCTGGGCGTGGGGAAAACGGACTAACTCAATCATTCAGGCTCTCAATCAGGGCGGCGCGCTCAGGCGGCGGCAATCGCGATATTCGGGTGACTTCTTCCCAGAAACAGGGCCAGTGGCCACCGCAACGGAGTATCAAGGCATCAAACGCAGGCACCTGATCATGATAATCACTGACCATGTTCAAGGTGGCATTGTTCAATGGGCCGTCAAACCAGTACTGATAGCCCGCCAATCCGGGGTCATTGGCCAACATCTGTCGGTAGCGTTGCCGCAGGTCTCCAAAAATAGCCGCCTTGGCCTCCCGCATCCCCGGCTCCGACCGGCCAGAGCGGTACAGGATATCAAGCTCGGTGCGGGTATCGCCAATCAGGGTTAAAAACCGGGCACGGGACTGATCCCGTCGTCCCAGTACTGCTGCACGCTGTGGCTCTCCCTGAAAAGCCAGCCAGCGGCGCACTCCTTCACGGGCGACCGCCGTGGCCAGACTCTCGTTAAACCGGGTATCACCTTTCAAATAGAAGCGGCGGTGCACCAACTCATGGAACAGCAGCTCGGCAAACCACAGATCATCCCCC
>PGZG01000089.1 GCA_002840115.1 Gammaproteobacteria bacterium HGW-Gammaproteobacteria-14
CTGCTGCGCTGCCTCGGCCAGGCCTGCTGGTGCCCGAAGATGCGGTTGCCGGGGATGATGATGTAATCCGGATCATCCGCATTGCGCATGGAGGATGAATGAGTCAGGGCAATACAGTGACCGGGGGAGGGGAGCGGTGTACGCTCTGCGGTGAACCCCCGGTATTGCAGGTAACGTAACTGCCGGGCTTTTTCTTTCTGATCGACAACCGCTTTCAAGCCAAAGCGCCGTTCACGGAGGCCCCGCGCCTGCTCAAACCAGTCTACATCGAGCTCCAGCAATGCCTGCTCAATCAACGGTGAAGCCAGCCCCCGTTGTTTCATATCTTGACGCAACCGAAGCAGCCCATGGCCTCGCTCAAGGGCTGAACGGATCAGCACCTCAATATAGCGAGACTCATCAAGAAAGCGGTGTTCTTCAAGCCAGCCGAGGATTTCCGCAATATCAGCGTCAACCTCATCACCCCCTTCTTTGCCGAACTTTCGCTTCAGCTTGCGGGTTATTTCGACCCGGGAGTAATCGCGCCGTGCCAGCCAGTCCAGGCTGACACGGCGCATATCCGATTGACGCTCAGTCATCAGCCTCAACAACTTCCTCAGAGGCTGCCGTAACGACTGGGGTGGCTAGTAACTGTTGCCGCAGGGCTGTTTCAATTTCGGCGCGTACCGCCGGATTTTCTTTAAGGTAGTCACAGGCATTGGCTTTACCCTGGCCAATCTTGTCACCTTTGTAGGCATACCAGGCACCGGCCTTATCAATCAGCCCCTGCTGCACGCCAATATCCACAATTTCGCCGAGAACATTGATCCCCTGACCATAGAGGATCTGGAACTCTGCCTGACGGAAGGGAGGCGCCACCTTGTTTTTAACGACCTTAACCCGGGTTTCATTACCGGTCACCTCGTCGCCCTGCTTAACCGCACCGATACGACGAATATCCAGACGGACAGAAGAGTAAAACTTGAGCGCATTGCCGCCGGTGGTGGTTTCCGGGTTGCCAAACATAACCCCGATCTTCATACGAATCTGGTTAATAAAGATTACCAGGCAATTGGCGTTTTTCACGGACCCGGTGATCTTTCTGAGAGCCTGGCTCATCAAGCGTGCCTGCAGGCCAACATGGGAGTCGCCCATCTCACCCTCGATTTCTGCCTTGGGCACCAGCGCGGCGACTGAGTCAACGATGATGACATCCACGGCACCAGAGCGAATCAGCATGTCGGTGATTTCCAGCGCCTGCTCACCGGTATCGGGCTGGGAAATAATCAAATCCGCGACGTTCACGCCGAGCTTTTCCGCGTAATCCGGGTCCAGCGCATGCTCCGCATCCACGAAGGCACAGTTGGCGCCCTGCTTCTGGGCCTGAGCAATCACCGACAGAGTCAGGGTGGTTTTCCCTGAGGATTCCGGGCCATAAATTTCGACAATGCGGCCTTTCGGTAAACCGCCTATGCCCAGAGCCACATCCAGACCAAGGGATCCGGTAGAAATCGCCGGCATGGGCTCACGCTTCTGATCACCCATACGCATCACGGCACCTTTGCCAAACTGGCGCTCAATCTGAGCTAATGCTGCGGTGAGGGCCTTGCCTTTGTTCTGATCCATGATGGATTCCTTCTGCTGGTCGCGTGGGCGAATGGGTTTCGGCTGACTAAACCATTGCACGCCTTTGGTTCTGCAATAGCCCAGTCTCTGCACAATTGAGCCGGTAAGGCAATAAGACACCAACACCGAACCACTGTCAATATGGACAGTATTATGCAAATCCAGAGAATGAGCGCAAGGGCTATCCGCCTAGTCGCGCGATAAGCCCTTGCAGTGCGCTAGTGACAGTCTTTTGCCTTACCGCCTGTCGGTCGCCGGAGAAGTGGTATAGCTTGGCCTCCGCATGGCCCAGCTTCTGGCCCCAGCCAATCCATACCGTGCCCACAGGCTTTTCCAGTGTGCCGCCATCTGGACCCGCGACACCGGATACCGACACCGAAATATGTCCCTTAGAACGCTGAATAGCACCACGAGCCATCTCCAGCACCACTTCTTCGCTGACAGCGCCAAAGCGGCCCAGCGTGTCCGCAGAGACCCCCAGCATGTCCTGCTTGGCCTGATTCGAATAACTAACGAAGCCCCGCTCAAACCAGACCGAGCTGCCCGCCACAGATGTAATCGCCTCGGCAATCCCTCCTCCGGTGCAAGACTCTGCAGTGACCAGCATGATTTTGTGACGAGCTAACAAACGACCGGCGCGTTCGGCCAGAACAGGAATCGGAGTGTCCATGAAGCTCCCATAATTGGCGAAAGTTAACGAAAAGGTATCCGTAAACAGCGCCCATATGATGGACT
Source organism: Gammaproteobacteria bacterium HGW-Gammaproteobacteria-14 (assembly GCA_002840115.1). GTDB lineage: Bacteria > Pseudomonadota > Gammaproteobacteria > Pseudomonadales > Alcanivoracaceae > PGZG01. Next base: position 2,341 of record PGZG01000089.1, read on the forward strand.
TCTTTCGTCAACAGGCACAGCCTTTGCTGCAGACCGCATCTGCTAAAGACATGCTGCCATATAGAGCGGCCGCGGGGCCGCTCTGAAAACGCCCCAAACTCCGAAAGAGCCGTCGATCAGCCTATTGGTCGATAAAGTCGCGCTTGATGTTGATCCGCATTCCCCAGCAGCAAATCCAGCGCCACAAGGTGCTTGAAATAGTGCCCCACGGCCATTTCATCGGTCATTCCCATACCACCATGCAACTGCACCGCTTCGTGGGCCACCTTGCGACCACTGATACCAATACGCGCCTTCATCGCATGAATAGCAAAATCCGCATCCGCGTGGCCTTCCTGATACTTCAACGTAGCGGCAAGCAGTAACGACCGAAATTGTTCGCAGACAATAAACATATCCACCATGCGATGCTGCAAAACCTGAAACGCACTGAGTGGCAAGCCAAACTGTTTGCGGTTTTTACTGTATTCCAGCGTCATTTGCTGAAGGCAGGCCATGGCCCCCATGGCCTGCGCCCCCATGGCCAACCAGGTGCGCCGCAAGGTATCCGCAATAATGGCACTGACATCACCGATAATCTCCGCGACTCCATCAACAGCAACGTCAGCCAGCGCTACACGGCCGGCCCCCATGCCGTTAACCAGCCGATGACTATCAACCGTAACCCCGGGCTGGTCCCGAGCAACAATAAATAACGCCAACTCGCCACTGTCTCGATCGCACGCGGGTACAATGATGATCTCTGCATGGTTTGCATTCAGGACGCAGTGCTTGCTACCGCTCAGAACAACACCGCTGCCATTGCGGCTAAAAACCACGCCGGATTTTTCGGCACTGAATGTCTGGCCATACTCCTCAATGGCAACCGCAGCCTGGAGTTTTCCCTCCAACAGCGGGCCAAGGTAATCCGCCCTGTGCTGAGCACCAGCCTGACTGAGAATGCCACCAGCAAGGACCACGTTAGCCAGATAGGGCTCCAACACCAGAGCGCGACCAAGTTCCTCGTTAAGCAACATGCTCTCAACCACGCCGCCACCCAGCCCTCCGTCATCTTCACTGAAAGGCAATGCCAGCCAGCCAAGCTCGGCAAACTGCGACCACATTGCGGCATCCAGATTGTCTCCCTGGCGCGCACGCATGCGCCGCCTCTCGATATCAACGTTATCCCGTAAAAACTTGTGGGCGCTGTCCTGTAACAGTTGCTGCTCTTCGCTGAGTGTGAAATCCATCAATCTGCTCCACTATAGTCCGAGGACAGCTTTGGCAATAATGCCACGCTGAATTTCATTGGATCCGCCATAGATCGAACAGGCCCGTGCGTTCAAATAGCTTGGCATGGCCACCAATGAATGTTCCGGGGCATACATGGGCACATTGGCGCCCGCTTCTATGGCGTCGGGCTGCCATACCAGCGCTTCTATACCCAGCAGCTCCACCATCAGCTCGCTGGTACGTTGCTGCAACTCGGTGCCGAGAATTTTTGTCATGGAAGCAAGAGCACCGGGGTTCTGCCCGCTGGACAGAGCCGACTTGATGCGCTTCTCGGTAAACTCGAGGGACAATATTTCGGTCTCACAGTCAGCCATTTTGTGACGCAGAATATCGCTAACATCCCCGCGCGCTTCAGCAAGCTGCTTGAGTCTGGCCATACGCACCCGCAGACCCGGCCCATACTCTATGCCGCCACGCTCAAACATCAGCAGGTACTTGGCCACACTCCAGCCATCATTTTCGTCACCGATACGGTTTTTCTTCGGCACTCGCACATCATCAAAAAACACCTGACATTGCTCGGGTATTTCATCAAGGCCAATAATCGGGTCAACCTTGATTCCCGGCGTATTCATATCAATCAGCAGAAAGGTAATACCCGACTGTGGCTTGCCTTCTTTGCTGGTACGCACCAACGCAAACATATAGTTGGCATGATGTGCATAGGTGGTCCATATCTTGGTGCCATTAACGATGTAATCGTCACCGTCAGAAACCGCCATGGTTTTCAGGGAAGCTAAATCAGAACCAGACCCCGGCTCTGAATAACCCTGACACCAAAAATGTTCGCCATTCAGAATACGAGGCAGGTAATAGTCTTTTTGTTCCTGAGTGCCATAGCCAATCAAACAGGGCCCACACATCTGCAAACCCATCGGAATCAGCGGCGGAGCTTCGGCGTGGATCAACTCTTCGGCAAAAATAGCCCGCTGGGAAACCGACCAGCCAGTACCACCATATTCTTTTGGCCAGTGCGGTGCGGCCCAGCCTTTCCGGTGGAGAATTCCCTGCCATTGCATCGCTATTGCCGGGTCCGCGAACACTGAGGTGGTACGCCGACCGGCGCTGCAAATTTCCTCAGTCAGGCTATCCGCCAGGAAGCTGCGCACTTCATCTCGGAAAAGAATTTCTTCAGGGGGCGTCTTAAGATCCATACTCTTGATCCCGTAGGCTGGAACGCCGTATCTCAGCACAGGGCTTTTGATGAGGCAAAACCGCAGAGATCGTTTTGATAACCACTTTCGGTCAACCAAGCACCAATATTCTTAATCTTTGCATCTGTCTGGCTCCCCTACCTCTGGCGCCAACCTATCGTTGTTGTAAGTATTGTTGTACCAGCCCACTGATTTGCTATCCTGCCCCGCTATTCCACTGATTCCGGATAACCGCCCAGCCCATGTCAAAGGACGATCTCAGCAGCCATACCCCCATGATGCAGCAATATTTACGCATCAAATCCGAGCACCCGGAACATCTGGTGTTTTACCGCATGGGCGATTTTTATGAGCTGTTCTATGGCGATGCCGAGAAAGCCGCGCGGCTGCTCGATATCACCCTGACGTCCCGAGGACAGAGTGCGGGGCGACCCATTCCCATGGCTGGCCTGCCACACCATGCCGCCGAAGGTTATCTGGGGCGGCTGGTCCGGCTTGGGGAGTCAGTGGTGATTTGCGAACAGTTCGGCGACCCCGCCACCAGCAAGGGGCCAGTGGAGCGCCGGGTGGCACGTATTGTTACCCCTGGCACGGTCAGTGATGAAGCGCTGCTGGATGAACGTCGGGATACCCTGCTGTGCGCAGTCTCTGCTCATGGAGAAGCGTTTGGCGCCGCCAGCCTTGATCTTGCTGCCGGACGACTGGTTGTTACTCGAGTCAACGGACGCGAAGCGCTGCTGGCGCTGGTGGAGCGCTGGCAGCCTGCGGAGCTACTATTTGATGAGAGTGCCGCACTGCCAGAATCGCTACGCAAACGCACCGGCGCCCGCTCGCGCCCGGTATGGGAGTTTGATCCAGACACGGCCCAGCGACTGCTGTGCAAACAATTTGGCACCCATGATCTGGCCGGCTTTGGCAACCCCTCAGCGCTGGAAATTGCCGCCGCAGGCAGCCTGCTTGGCTATGCCAAAGAAACCCAACGCAGCGCGCTGCCACACCTCAACAGCATGGCTATCGAATGCCACGACGACGGCATTCAAATGGATGCCGCAACCCGCCGCAATCTGGAGCTGACGGAAACCCTCGATGGTCGCGATACGCATACATTAGCCTGGGTGCTCGACAGCACCATCACCGCCATGGGCGCCCGCTTGCTACGCCGCTGGTTGCATCAACCGCTGCGCAGAAAAGAGCAGATCAACCAGCGCAGCCAGCGCATTGCCGCGCTACGGAATGGCTGGCAATTTGAGCAGATTCGTACCCTGCTTGATGAAGTCGGCGATATGGAGCGTATTCTCGGGCGGGTGGCGTTGCGCTCGGCACGGCCACGGGACCTCACCCGGTTAGCACGCAGCCTCGCCGCCCTGCCCGGCCTGCAAGCCGCGCTTCCTGAAGATGGCCCCCTTGCCGCACTGCGCCAACAACTGGGCAACTTTCCCGAACAACTGACCTTACTGCAAAGCGCCATTATCGAAAACCCGCCCATGCTCATGCGCGATGGCGGTGTGATTGCCGATGGCTTCAATGCCGAGCTGGATGAACTGCGCGCCATTAACGAAGACGCTGGTGCCATTCTGGTGGATATCGAAGAGCGGGAACGCGCCCGCACCAATCTCGCCACCCTGCGCGTCAAATACAACCGCGTGCACGGCTATTACATTGAGCTTTCTCGCCGCGATGCGGAACAGGTGCCGGCGGATTACGTGCGTCGCCAAACCATGAAAAATACCGAGCGTTTTATTACGCCGGAGCTAAAAACCTTCGAAGACAAAGCCCTGTCTGCTTCCAGCAAAGCACTGGCACTCGAGAAGGCCTTGTATGAACAGTTACTGGATCGCCTGAATGATGAGCTCAGTGCGCTACAACACAGCGCGGCAGCACTGGCAGAACTGGATGTGCTGGCCTGCTTTGCCGAGCGTGCCGAAGCACTCAATCTGGTACCGGCCACTCTGGTGGATGCGCCGGTGGTAGAAATCATTGATGGCCGCCATCCAGTGGTAGAGCGGGTACTTGATGATGCCTTCGTACCCAACAGCCTGCATCTCGACCAAGAGCGTCGAATGTTGATCATTACTGGCCCAAACATGGGCGGTAAGTCCACCTATATGCGGCAAACCGCATTGATTGTGCTACTTGCTCATATTGGCTGCTGTGTCCCGGCGGCGGGCGCCACTCTGGGTCCCATCGACCGCATCTTTACCCGTATCGGCTCGGCGGACGATCTGGCCGGCGGGCGCTCTACCTTCATGGTGGAAATGACCGAAACCGCCAATATCCTCAACAATGCCACGGATAAAAGCCTGGTCCTGATGGATGAAATCGGCCGTGGCACCAGCACGTTTGATGGTCTGGCACTCGCCTGGGCAGCAGCCTCCCGGCTGGCCAGCGAGCAAAAAGCCTTTACCCTGTTTGCCACCCATTACTTCGAACTGACACGCCTGCCGGATGAGCTGCCCGGCGTACGCAACGCCCACCTGACCGCCAGCGAACACGGCGATGGCATCGTCTTTCTTCACCGGGTACAGGAAGGTCCCGCCAGTCGAAGCTACGGCTTGCAGGTGGCACAGCTGGCCGGGGTTCCCGGTAGCGTCATCCTCGCTGCGCGCACGCGGCTCGCCCAGCTGGAACAAGGGCAAAACATCGTGGCCACCAACAACACGACG
>PGZG01000090.1 GCA_002840115.1 Gammaproteobacteria bacterium HGW-Gammaproteobacteria-14
CATTTTCTTCTCAGCTTTACGCTTGGCTTTTTCATCCTTGCGGCGTTTCTTGACATCCGCCTTGCGAGCCTCCTCAGAGAGCACCTCATGACGAAGACCGTCACGAAGGTCCTCCATATCCTGATTCAAGTTCCGGACACGAATATAGCCATCATCCGGCTGACTACGCTGGCGCACGGCCATAGTTGCAATACCGCTGAATACGAACAAAAGAGCGACAACTACCGTAACAATCTTGGCGAGGAACATGCCATAATCCAGGAAAAACTCAACCACGTATCACTCCAGAATAAAAAAGAAAAATACTGTTCATCGATTAGCTCATTACCGTTATTTAACCGGTCAACTGAGCCGACTATGCAGCCGTTTAATTCAGCCGTGTTATTTAAAATCCCGTCCCTGATCTATTCCCAACGACCGACTGCCTGCTGAGCCGCGCCATTAAGTGGGCGTCCCGCGAGCCCATTGCTTGTTAGCAGCACTTCATAAATTGCTCCATCCGCCATTGGCAGAAACGTAACGCTAGCGTACTGGGCATCAATCATCAGACTGGAACTATTACGCGCACTACTCCAGATATCAAAGCCGACCGCCGGCTTAACTATCTGATGGCTCATAGCTGTCTTGTTGAGCTCATCCTCCAGAGACAAATAGCGACCCTGTAAACGGTCAAGCTGGTAGCCAGGCTGAAACCCGAGCACCGCAAACAGACCTTTCCAACGAATAATACGGGCATCAATTTGCCACAGATCACCGGTCAACTTGTAATCTGTACTGCCTGCATCCGCCTGCGACACGGTCGCAATAAAAGCTTGTGGTTCCGTAGAGCGGAAGCTGATAGTAGCCACCGGAACATCCCGCGATAGCTGCTTATAGCTAAACAGGTTCACCGCAAACAGCGAAAAATAAACGGCCAACCCAATCAGCAATAGCCCGCCGGTGCCTTTCAGCCATTGAATAAACCATTGGTTTCGCAGCAAAACAATGCTACCAGCAACCACGAAGGCCAGACAGAAAACCATGATCAACAACGGAACTGTATTGAACCCCATATCCTGCTCCCTGTCCGGTTTTCAGGCCCCACGACCCTGCAACCAGCTTTCAATCAAAGACCGGGCAATACTGCCCGGTGGTGGTATTTGCGGCAATGCGTCCCGGTCGAACCAGTCCGCCGCCAGAATTTCATCACCATCGACCTCAATCTCACCACCCTCATATTCGGCATGAAACGCCAGCATTAGTGAGTGCGGGAAAGGCCATGACTGACTGCCATGATAACGCAACTTGCCAACCTGCAATCGGGTTTCCTCCCAGACTTCCCTGCGGACAGCATGCTCCGCATCTTCACCGGGCTCCATAAAACCTGCCAAACAGCTGTAGAAGCCCGCAGGGAAACGGGCACCCTGGGCCAACAGCGCCCGCTCTCCACGAGTCACCAGCATAATCACACAGGGAGTAATTCGAGGGTACTGGGTATATTCACAAGAGGGGCACACCATGGCGTGATCACGGGGGTGTAACTCCGTCGGCGTGCCACAGCGGCTACAAAAACGATGGTTTATACGCCAGCCAAGCAGCTGAAGGGCTCGCGAAGCCATGGCAAATTCTTGCTGCTCCAGACGATGGATCAGACGCCGCAAATCTTCTGCCAGAAAACCTTCAGGAGCGTCGATATCATCCGCCATCACCACGGCGCAACAATGCTGCCCTCGCAGACGCCCAAGATAGTGAGACTCTCCCGGAAACAGCACGGCTGCCATGGATGCGGACCACTCCGGCAACAGTGGCAATGAGGGGTCAGCCGTAATCAATAACTGCTTGCGATGCACCACAAACCAGCGCACCGGGCCATCGAAGCGCTCAGGTCGGGGAAGGAATTCAAGATCAGGAGACACCGCTCAGGCAACCGGCCGAATCACGGGAAAGCCGAGAGCTTCCATGCTCTCCTCGGCAATTTCCAACACCGACTCACCAATCGGTTTGTGCTCTTCCATACTTTCAAGATAGTAATCAACGCTGGTAATGGCGTCGGCGAGAGTGTCCATGTTTTCGCGGGTCGGCGAGTCGGCTCCGGCGCCCAACAGACGCTGCTCGATATAACTCCGGCACGCGTCCATTACCGCCTTGGCACGCCCCAGATCCAGGAACATCAAGCCGCCAGAAACCGATGCCAGAATTCCCGGCAAATTGGCCAAGTGCATGCGATCCCAGCTGCTATCAAGAAAAGACGCCACACCGCGTTTGGCCACAGACATGCCGGAACGGCATTCAGTGACCACGGTCATTCTGGCGTCATCCAGCTGATACAGAGAGATACGGGAATTACCGGCTTGCTGATGCATATCATCTGCCGGCGTAAAGGAGCGCTCCAGCCCTGCCACCGCATTTTCCGTAGCAAGCAACTCATCAACTAACTGCTGGAAGCCTTCAGATTCAATATCCGTGTTTGCCGACCAGCCCCGCACCTGCTCCGCCCGCGTTTTAATAAACTGCGCTTCGCGGCCAAGATTCACCATGGTCAGGGTGCCGCCGATGCGCATTAAGATATCAGCAACATCCGCATAGTTAGTATCAGCGACACCTTGAGCAGCCAGATCCAATGTCTGCTTAACCTCATTGAGCTCCTCTTTAAGCGAAGCAGCAACGGATCGGATCACCGACCCATTGCCACCAGCCATCAAGGCTATTTCCGTTTGTAGTTCGGCATCCGTAAGCCCAGCTCGTAATTCATAGGCTTGCTTCACTTCACCAATGAAGCCGGGGCTAACACTGCAAAGCGACACAAGATAAATGCTTTCTTTGAGCATCAGCAGGGGCGGTTCAGTCTGTAGCGCACGCTCGCCCTCATAGACCAAACGCTTGATCTGACGATCATACTGGGCAAGCAATGATTTTCGGGCCGGAGTAATCACCATGCTATCGGCAACCATGGACTCCAGCACTGCACGGGCGACCCACCACAACCGCCCCGTTGGCACAGGCCCACAGAGTCGATCAATACGCCCCAGGGCTCTCGCCATTAACTTCAAATTAACCTGACTGTTCTGGCCACGAAGCACACCGAGTAAACCAACCTGATACATATGACGCAAGCGACGCGCCAATCGCCCCACATCTGCCGCTGAGGCAGAAGCTGCTGCTGCCGGAGGATAGCGATCTCGCGCCAGATCCACAGAAAAGAAATGACACTCCTGTATCAGGGGTTTCTCCGCTGCGCGACGCAATTCATTAATGGCATTAACCATGACTTCCGGCATGGCATGATTTTTCAGCTGCACGTACTCAAGATAGCGCCCCAGCAACAAAATAGCCTGACTCAAGGCGCCGCCCAGCAGAGCTCGATGCTCACCATCCAGCATCCGCTGCACCACGAGTTCCATTTCTTCCGACATTAAAGCGGCGGCGGGCAACTCCAGAACCTGAAAAATACCGCGCAACTGATGGAAAGCTTCACCGCAGGCACTCAGTTCAGAGGTTCTGGAAGGGTCAGCGACCCAAGCCTCCAGCTGACGCTCAGCCTCACCCAGAGTGCTATCGATCTCTTCCTTGAGAAACGTCAGCGAAGTGCTATTGGTGATGGCGACCATGAATACTCCGCACACTTGTGATTGTTATTGGTGAAACTTGTTATTGGAGGAGCTTCCTCAAGAGCTACAAGAGCCCTGTGGAGCGGGGGTACAACGCCCCCGGCCAGCCTGTCCTCTGAATAATAGGTTGAACTGTCTCATGATGCTAAAGAATGCGTCAACTTTTCATTGCAACCAACTGATTAAAAAGAGTTTTGCCAAGCGGCGCACATTTCCGAACCTGACTACTCGCTCTTAGTTACTCCCAAACTATTGAAGCCAAAGACTGCCGCCCTCAGCGAGCTTGTTAATTCGAGCCAGCTTGTCTTCGTGACGAACAACCTCCTGCTCACTGGCAGCAATCACCGGCAAACAAGGACGATCAGCGGACAGCCGTCTGATTGGCTCTACCACAGGCCCAGAGCCACTGCCCTCGCCCTCCAGAGACAGCCCCACCTGGCCGCCGGTCATGGCCAGATACACCTCTGCCAATAAACGGGCATCCAGCAAGGCACCATGCAATTCACGATTGGAGTTATCAATCATAAAGCGGCGACACAGGGCATCCAGGCTAACCCGCTGCCCTGGATACATCTGCCGGGCCATAACCAGCGTGTCGAGCACGCTGCAGGCTGCGGCCAACGGCTCATGCCCGGGCAACATGCCAAGCTCGTGATCAAGAAAGCCGATATCGAAGGGAGCGTTGTGAATAACCAGCTGTGCGCCCTGAACAAATTCCATAAATTCGTCAGCAACAGCGGCGAAAACCGGCTTGTCTGCAAGAAAATCTGTGGTTAAACCATGCACCTCCAGAGCCGCCTCATCACTTTCCCGTTGGGGGTTAATGTAATGATGCAGCACCCTCCCGGTACAACGCCGGTCAATCATCTCAACACAGCCAATTTCAATAATGCGATGTCCCAACGCGGGCTCAAGCCCGGTGGTTTCGGTATCCAACACGATCTGCCGCACACTTCACTCCCACAATGATCGACAACTGCACGCCGATGGTTAGCACACAGGTACACTTATGTCCGCAGCTCAATGCCTCGGTTGGCTAACGCGTCTGCGCGCTCGTTTTCAATATGCCCGGCATGACCTTTGACCCAGTGCCAGCGCACCGAATGTCCGGAGGCTGCCAGCTCTAAACGCTGCCAAAGGTCAGCATTTTTAACCGGCTTGCGATCCGCCGTTTTCCAGTTCCGTGCTTTCCAGGCCGGCAGCCACTCACTAATACCACGGCGGACGTACTCGGAATCAGTGGTCAAATCCACCTCACAGGGCTCACTCAACGCCTCCAAAGCCGATATGGCGGCCATTAATTCCATACGGTTATTGGTGGTGTGGGCCTCCCCTCCGCAAAGCTCTCGCTCACGCTCACCGTAACGCAGCAAAGCGCCCCAACCTCCGGGACCTGGATTGCCCTTACAGGCACCATCAGTAAAAATTTCTACTCGCTTCACTATTCCGTCCCGTCTTCCTGATTGCGGTTCAAATGCTGCCGCCAATTGGCAATTGGCACTGGAATGACACCGCCGCTGCGTTCACCCAAGGCAAAACGGGGCCGGATGGGGCGCACCGTTGCCGCCCGCTTCCGAGCGACGAGAATATAGAAGGCACCACGCCTCGGCCACAACCGTGCGCCGAGGCGCTCAATGAGTACCAGACGGCGGCGGCCTGCCTCACCCATGGGCGGTGCATATTCGCCACTTTCGTAACCTTCCAGCTCCAGCCCAAGCACTCCCAACCAGTCATGCACCCGCTGTGCCGGCAGAAACCGGGCCAACCAGGGCAGCCGAGCCGATGCCAGCTTGATCAAGCGAGTCATTCCCCAAAGACTGAAGGGGTTAAAGCCAACGATTACCAGCAACCCTCCGGGGATCAGCGCCCGAGCCCCTTCACGCAGCACTTCGTGGGGGTTAGCTTCAAAATCCAGGCTGTGATGCAGCAGCACCAGATCAAGACTGTGATTGGCAAACGGAAGACTTGCGGGGTCTGCTTGCAGGGTCGCCTCCCCTCCGCTCGGCTGCGCAACCAGATAATGCCGTCGCCGGATACGGGTGGCCTCCAATAGTGCCGGGCAGCGCCCGACGCTGCACTGCAGGGCGTGATAGCCCACCGCGCGCACCAAAATATCGTCCAGTAACGTTCGCTGGTGGGTCAGCAATGCCTGACCCACCTCCGACTCCAGCCAATCTGCAAAAGCAGCGTCCGTATTTGGCGGCGGGCGTCGAAAAGGCGAGCGAAGCAAGCGCGGCAGATCCATGTGATTTCCCGGCAGCGATGATAAAGTGAGTCTACCGCAACATCTCTCCGCTCGCCCATGGCAAGTCGCAAGTGGTCAGAGACAAGCCGCTGTCAGAGGTTACTATGCTTGAGTTCTTCCCCATTCCTGCCTTTACCGACAACTACATATGGGCACTGTGGGATGACAGCGGCCACTGCCTGATCGTCGACCCCGGTGATGCGACCCCCGTGGAGCAGTTTCTTGAACAGCGCAACCTGACACCCAGCGCCATCTTGATCACTCATCATCACCCGGATCACATTGGCGGCATTAACCGCCTGAAACAGCGCTGGTCCCTGCCGGTCTACGGACCAGCGCGGGAAAACATTCCCGGACAAACGCACCCTCTGACGGAAGGCGACACCCTGTCACTGGAAGCTCCAGCCGTGGAGTTCAAGGTGATCGACACTCCTGGGCACACTCTGGGGCATATCGCCTTTTTTGCCGCGAAGCTACCGGAGCCCATTCTGTTTTGTGGCGACACCCTGTTTAGTGGAGGCTGCGGCCGGCTCTTCGAGGGCACCCCGGCGCAAATGCTGGCCTCACTGGATCGATTATCGTCGCTGCCAGACAACACCCGGGTTTGCTGCACCCATGAGTACACCGAAAGTAATCTGGCATTTGCCCGCACCATTTTGCCAAACGACCCGGAGATACTGCGCCGTCAGCAGCAAGTTGCCTCACTACGGGAGCAAAACCAGCCCTCGCTGCCGACCCAACTGAGCGAAGAAAAGTGCAGCAACCTGTTTCTGCGTAGTGACGACCCGGCTCTGGCCTCAGCTCTGGCAGCGCTCAACGGCGAGGAACTCAACGACCGGCTGGCAGTCTTTACTGCGTTACGAGGCCGCAAGGATCGAGCCTGACTCGTGTTCGCCTCAATGCGAGCCTCTCAATCTGGGCGCCTCAGCACAGGCCTCGCTCCTGTGCTGCGCACCTTGTTACCACATCACACCGTCACTAGAATGCTCTGTCACTCTGAAACAGGTTGTTATGAAAAGAATTCTGTCGCTAGCCCTGCTATCCCTGCTGCTCACCGGTTGCGCCCTGTCACGGTCTAATATCGCCGAACATGACCCTCTGGATAACTTCGGCCCAATGTTGGCCGCAGCGGCAGAGGAGCGCAATATTCTACTGCTGTGCGGAGACACGGACTGGCCGGAACTGCCGCCACAAGCAGTGCCCTTTGCCGGTGACGACCTCTGGGAACGCTTACGCTCCGGCTTTCGCTTTGACCTTGATCAGGACAATCCACGCATCAGCGCACAGCGCGCCTGGTTCGTACGCAACCCACAATATATTGAACGGGTAACCACCCGTGCCCAGCGCTATCTGTTTCATATTGTTGAGCAAGCCGAGCAAAAAAATGTGCCAATGGAAATGGCCTTGCTACCTATCGTTGAAAGCGCCTTTGACCCATTCGCCTACTCCCACGGCCGCGCCTCCGGACCCTGGCAGTTTATT
>PGZG01000091.1 GCA_002840115.1 Gammaproteobacteria bacterium HGW-Gammaproteobacteria-14
CTATCATTTCCTGCGGGCTCAACAAGACTGGTTCGCCCACCTGCAGGGCGTGTAGGTATTGCTCGCACAGGGCTTCGACTTCCACTGCCACCGCATTAGTCGCCGGTGTAAAACCATTCAGATTAGCCAGCAAAAAACGGGCAGTATTGCGAATGCGCCGGTAACTGTCTGCCATTTGCGCGAGAATATTTTTTGATACGCTCATCTCGCCACGGTAATCCGTCGCCGCCACCCACAAACGCAGAATGTCGGCACCCAGATCATTAGTCACTTCCTGCGGGGCAATCACATTACCGAGGGACTTGGACATCTTGCGACCATGCTCATCCACGGTAAAACCATGAGTCAACACCGTGCGATAGGGCGCCGCATTGCGCACCCCCAGGCTGGTCAGCAGGGATGACTGGAACCAGCCCCGATGCTGGTCTGAGCCTTCCAGATAAAGATCCGCCGGGGCGCCCAATGCCAGATTCTGATCCAGCACCGCAAAGTGAGTAACACCGGAATCGAACCACACGTCGAGGGTGTCAGTGACCTTGCTATAACGCTCGGCATCGCCACCGAGCAACTCTTTCGCATCCAGCTCAAACCAGGCATCAATACCGCCCTGCTCAACCCGCTTCGCCACTTCTTCAATAAGACGCGGCGTTTCCGGATGTAGCTCAGAGGTTTGACGATCCACAAACAGGGCAATCGGCACACCCCAAGTACGTTGGCGAGAAATGCACCAGTCCGGGCGATCTTTCAACATGCCGTCGATACGGGCTTTACCCCACTCCGGTAACCACTGTACGTCTTCAATGGTTTCTGTGGCGCGCTTATGCAGGCCCGCCGCATCCATACTGATAAACCACTGCGCCGTGGCACGAAAAATCAATGGTGTTTTGTGACGCCAGCAATGGGGATAGCTGTGTTCGATTTTTGCATAGGCCACAAGGCGACCGGCGGATTTTAACGCCTCAATGACCGGCTCATTAGCCTTGCTAACATGCATGCCGCCAACCACACCAAGGTCGGCAAGAAAAACACCGTTATCCTGTACCGGATTAAACACTTCCAGACCATATTTCTGACCAACGATAAAGTCATCCTGACCATGGCCTGGCGCAGTGTGTACACAGCCGGTACCCGCATCGGTGGTCACATGATCACCAAGGATAACCGGCACTTCACGGTCATACAGCGGATGCTTCAGCAGCAAACCTTCCAGAGTGGCGCCAGCGAAATGTGCGGAACGGACAACATCGCTTAACCCGGCACGTTCAACGACAGCATCCGCCAGCGCTTCAGCCACCACCAACTGCCGCACAACGCCCTCAGACTCACCGCTAACGACCACATAATCCAGTTCACCATTCAGTGCCACCGCCATATTGGCAGGGATTGTCCATGGTGTGGTTGTCCAGATCACCACCTCGGCACTCTCTACCGTAATACCGCTGCGCACAGCAAAGTCCGAACCATGAACAACAGGAAAACCAACATCGATGGCGTGGGATTTTTTATCCTGATATTCAACTTCCGCTTCCGCCAGAGCCGAGGCGCAATCCAGACACCAATGCACCGGCTTGAAGCCCTTGGTCAGATGGCCGTTATCGACGATTTTGCCCAGCGCACGAATAATATTTGCCTCAAAGGCAAAATCCATCGTCAGGTATGGGTTCTGCCAATCCCCCAACACTCCCAGACGAATAAAGTCTTCCTTCTGACCTTCCACTTGACTGGCTGCGTATTTGCGGCACTCATCACGAAATGTTTTGGCATCTACCTTCTGGCCGGCCTTACCGATTTTCTGTTCTACCTTGTGCTCAATCGGCAAACCATGGCAATCCCAACCCGGCACATAGGGCGCATCAAAACCACTCAGCCCTCGGGACTTAACGATCATATCCTTGAGAATCTTGTTTACCGCATGGCCAATATGAATATCGCCATTGGCGTAGGGAGGGCCGTCATGCAGCACAAATCTGGGTCGCCCTGCCGCCTGCTGACGAATTTTCTGATACAGGTCTTTCGCCTTCCAGTCATCGAGGCGTTTGGGTTCCTGCTGGGCCAGTCCTGCCTTCATCGGAAAGCCGGTTTCTGGAAGATTGAGCGTAGCCTTGTAATCGGTCATGAATTACGGTCCGTCATGATGGCTAAAAAACGCTTGCGCGTTATCAATGTCAGTGTGGATGGCGGCGGTTAGCGCCTCTAATCCGTCATACTTTTTCTCCGGCCTCAGAAAGTGCAAGAACTCCACCTCCAGATGCCGTCCATACAAGTCGCCACTAAATGCCAACAGATGCACTTCCAGACGATTATCCACACCATTAACCGTCGGCCGGGTGCCCACATTGGCAACCCCGGGTGCGCCTTTCAAACCAGCTCCGTTCACTCGCACGGCATACACCCCGGCCACCGGTGACTGCACCCGTCGCATGGCCAGATTGGCAGTGGGCACACCCAACTGACTCCCTCGCTTATCACCATGCCGCACTCGGCCGCTGATGCTGTAGGGGTGCCCCAACAACGCGGCGGCCTGATCAAGTTCACCCTGCTGCAAGGTAGCTCGAATACGGGTACTGGAGACGCGTTGTCCGGCAATTTCACAGGTAGCGGTATCGCTCACAACAAAACCCCGTTGCAAGCCCGCCGTTACCAGGTAATCAAAATCCCCACAGCGATCGGCACCAAAACGAAAATCATCGCCCACCACCAGAAAGCAAATATCCAGTCCTTGCACCAACAGGTTATCAACAAACTCCGCCGCACTCTGGCTGCGAAAATGCTCGTCAAAACGGCAGCACAAAACCTGATCAACGCCCGCCCGTCGTAATGCACGGATCTTGTCACGCAAAGTCATTAAACGCGGCGGAGCCTTGTCCGGAGCGAAAAACTCCGTCGGCTGCGGCTCAAACAGAATCACGGTGGCCGGCACCTGCCGCAAACGGGCCTCGGCAATCACCTGATCAAGGATGCGTCGGTGGCCAATATGTACGCCATCAAAGTTGCCAATGGTGGCAACACCGCCGCGGTGGGCGGGACGCAAATTGTGCAGTCCCCGGATCAGTTCCATCAGTGTCTCAATACATCGAAGCGCAGGATTATACGGGCCCGCGCCGGAGGTGACGAGGTCTGAGGCCAAGAAGAGCCAACATGGCGAAGTAACTCAGGCCACCCGCCAACACCACGGCGACGATAAAGGTGACGCGTTGCCAAGCCAGCCCGGTATGCCAGATATCTGTGCTACCCGTCAGCCACAATACCACCGCCACCATCGCCCCGCTGCCGCCGAGCAGACGGCCAAAGAACCGGCCCCAGCCCGCCGTGGGCTGATAAACACCCGCATCTCTCAGCCCCCAATACAGCAACGCCGCATTCAACCAGGCGGACAACGCCGTCGCCATCGCCAGCCCGACATGGCGCAAGTGCCACACCAGAATCAGGTTAAACACCATATTGGCAACCATGGCGATAATGCCAATCTTCACCGGGGTGCGTGTGTCCTGACGGGCAAAATAGCCCGGAGCCAGCACCTTGATCAGCATAAAAGCCACCACCCCGGCGCTGTATGCCTGCAACGACATGGAGGCCTGATAGACATCAAACTCGCCAAACTGACCATATTGAAACAAGGCGGCCAGCAGGGGTTTGGCAATAACCAGCAAAGCTAGCCCGGCGGGCAAGCCCACCAACACCACCAGTCGCAGCGCCCAGTCCAGCGTCCGGGAAAAATCCTCGGTGGATGACGCTGCATGCTTCTTCGACAGGCTTGGCAAAATCACCGTACCAATGGCGATGGCGAAAATGCCCAGCGGCAACTCCACCAATCGATCGGAATAATACAGCCAGGTCACCGAGCCGGTTTCCAGCAATGACGCCAGCACCGTATCCAGCAGCAAATTAATCTGACTAACGGACACCCCGAAAATAGCCGGCGCCATCAACGTCAGAATCCGCTTTACTCCAGGATCTTTCCAGGCAACCTGAGGCCTTGGCATTAACCCCAGACGCATTAAAAACGGCAACTGGAACATCAACTGCAGCACACCCGCTACCAGCACACCCCAGGCCAGCGCCACCGCCATGCGCGGCTCGCTGAAGAAAGGCGTCACGAACAACGCGGCCGCGATCAGGGAGATATTCAGTAGCACCGGGGTAAATGCCGGCACCGCAAAGCGGCCCCAGGTATTAAGAATGGAGCCGGAAAACGCCGTCAGCGCGATAAAAAACAGATAGGGAAAGGTGAGGCGCAGCATCTCCACCGCCAGCGCCCGCTTTTCCGGGTCATCACTGAATCCGGGAGCAAACAGGGTAATCAGCACCGGAGCACCAATAACCCCGACAATAGTCACCAGTGACAGCGTCAACCCAAGGGTACCGGCCACACGATTAATCAGCAGCCGCGTTGCTGCTTGTGCCCCCTGGGAGCGGTACTCTGACAACACAGGCACAAAAGCCTGATTAAAGGCACCCTCAGCAAACAGACGCCGAAGAAAGTTGGGGATTCGAAAAGCGACAAAAAAGGCATCCGTACCGGCGGAAACCCCCAGATAGCGCGCCAGAACCACATCCCGCACCAGCCCTAACACCCGCGACAGCAAGGTCATGGCGCTCACCACAACGGCGGAGGCCATTAGCCCGCCGGGTTTCCGCTCCGTGCCGCCCTGCTCTGCCGTCATCACTGCCGCCTGCTAATAAGTCGCGGAAGAGTAACCAAACCACGCCCCCAGCTCCAGCGCGGGACTGTGAAAAACCACGCACATAGCCCACCCAAACGTTATCAGAGGCCGGCCAAATCACCTTGACAACGACTTGCCTCAACGGCATAGTTGCGGGCCTTTCGGGCAGGGGCCCGGATTTTCCCGATTCCCTACCCATTGTTGAACCCAAAAGCCACCCGGCTTTAACCAGATATTATAGGAGCAAGACCTTGGCCAACTCACCGCAAGCGCGTAAGCGTGCTCGTCAGGCGGAGAAGCGTCGTCAGCACAATGCAGCCATGCGCTCCATGGTGCGGACCTACCTGAAAAAGGTAAACGCGGCCATTGCTTCCGGTGACCAGCAGTCTGCTCAGCAAGCCTATAGCGCCGCTGTTTCGGTCCTGGACAAGGCCACCCGCAAGGGCAAATTCCACGTTAACAAGGCAGCTCGCCACAAGAGCCGCCTGAACAGCAAGATCAAAGCAATGGGTCAAGCCGCTGCCTGATCGCTGTGATGACGTGGACCATAAAAAAACCGGCTCTTAGCCGGTTTTTTTATGGGTGCTGATTTGCAAGGTATACGAAACAGCACTGAGAGCTCTCCGAATAAAAATCGGAAGCCCTCTTTCAGAAAACCACCATATTATCCCGGTGAATCAACTCCGGCTCACTGACATAACCCAGCACATCATGAATTTCACTGCTCTTCTTGCGCCGGATTAACAACGCTTCTTCAGAGTCGTAATTCACCAGACCACAAGCAACGCGCTTACCGTTTTCATCTTCGCAGGAAACCATTTCGCCACGCGAGAATTCACCTAGCACATTAACAACCCCGACCGGCAAAAGACTTGAGCCGGACTCCCGCAACCGGGCCACCGCCCCCGCATCCAGCAATAAACGCCCCCGCATTTGCAAGTGCCCGGCAAGCCACTGCTTTCTGGCGTTAAACACCGACGTATCAGGCAATAACGTCGTGCCAGGACTGCCACCATCCATCAACTGCGTCAACACATCCGGGCTGCGACCCGAACAAATATGGGTGCGCGCACCGGATCGCGCCGCCAGCTCTGCTGCGCGAATTTTGGTGATCATGCCGCCGCGTCCCAAACCACTGACGGAACCACCGGCAACAGCGTGTAACTGGGGGTCAGATGCCAGCGCTTCACGGATCATGGGTGCCGAAGGATCAGAGCGGGGGTCACGCTCATACAACCCTTCCTGGTCCGTCAGAATCACCAACCGCTCCGCAACCGCCAAATTGGCCACCAATGCGGCCAATGTATCGTTATCACCAAAGCGGATTTCGTCCGTCACCACGGTGTCGTTTTCATTAATGACGGGGATCACATCGAAGTTCAGCAGGGTCATCAAGGTTGAACGTGCATTGAGATAACGCTTGCGATCCGACAAATCATCATGGGTCAGCAAAATCTGCGCGGTATGCAACCCATGATGTTGGAAACAGGACTCCCACGCTTGAATGAGCCCCATTTGTCCCACTGCCGCCGCTGCCTGCAGCTCATGCAGGGACTCAGGACGGCGCTGCCAACCAAGGCGGTTAACGCCCTCGGCAACCGCCCCGGAAGACACCACGACGATTTCAATACCCTGCTGCCGCAGGAGCACCATGCGATCAACCCAGAGCTGCATCAGCGCACGGTCCAACCCCTGACCATTATTGGTCAGCAGCGCACTACCAATCTTGATTACCCAGCGACCGCGCCGTTCCATCCCTGTCTCCCAGAGAGCAAGAGTCTGTATTACCGCTCGTAGATGATCTCAATGTCATGATCATCGTCGTCGTCAAAATCATCATCGTCCGCAGCGCCCTCTTCACTCGCAAGGCGACGCTGACGCTTAAGCTCCTGCACTTTCTCCCGCGCTTCCAGCTCAAGCCGGGCCCGCAGTTCGCGCTGCTGTTCCGCGTAGCTCGGATCTTCAGTTTCGCGTAGTCGACGCTCTTCAATGGCGTTCATCAGGGCGTAAATCAATTCCTGACAGCCCTCACCCGTAGCGGCGGAAATATGGAAGATCTCGCCATCCCAGCCCAATCGATCAAGAATGTCTTCGCTAACCTGTGCCAGCTCTTCACCCTGCAACAGATCGCACTTATTCAACACTAGCCAACGCTCTTGCTCCGCCAGCGCCGGAGAGAACTTGTCCAGCTCTGCGGCTATCGCATCCACCGCCTCTACCGGATCACTGCTATCCGGCGGTGCGATATCGACTACATGCAATAGCAGCCGCGTACGGGCAAGGTGTTTGAGAAAGCGGATGCCAAGACCTGCGCCTTCCGCCGCGCCTTCAATCAAACCGGGAATGTCCGCCATTACAAAACTGCGGTAGCGATCCACCTTTACCACGCCGAGATTGGGCACCAGCGTGGTAAAAGGATAATCCGCCACCTTCGGCTTCGCCGCCGACACCGAGCGAATCAGTGTACTTTTACCGGCATTGGGCATGCCCAGCAAACCGACATCCGCCAACACCTTCAACTCCAGACGCAGATTACGAGACTCCCCTGGCGTGCCTTTGGTGGCCTTGCGTGGCGAACGATTAGTACTGCTTTTGAAATGCGTATTGCCCAAACCACCTC